>NZ_CAWPKW010000043.1:0-16858 GCF_963888615.1 Brasilonema octagenarum UFV-OR1
TGCGGAGTTAGCCGCAAGGACAATGGTACAGCGACGCAATATTAGTTATGCAACTGTGACTACTGAAGATACTAAGGCTTGGGATACTTTCATGTCCCTTGTTGCTACTACCGGGACTTAAACATTTTTGAGGACAAAACAAACCTCAAACCTATACAAGGTAGGGAAAATACACTTAGGTTGAAACCATAATCAAAAGTTACAGAAGCATATGTTCTGGGCTAATCTTCACTTGATTATCATTATCAAAAAGTTTGTGAGTAGCTATGCTTACCCCCTTCACCAACCACTTTTGACCCATTCGTGAGAGGTTAAGGTCGGATACCCTTTGTCAATAAGCAATAATACTCAAATTAAGGCTAAAAAGCGGGGTTAGAACACAATTTTTGAGTAGGCGATCGCGTAATCTGGATACGCATCATTCATTCTTGACCTATAAGTCCAGTACAAGAGTTAACTTAATACCTCCGCTTTTTCCAAAATTTCAGCATAATTTCTAATTGACAAAATTAAAATTATCTTATATCTTACGGATGACCTTTGGAATTTCTTTCTCGATGACCTTTGGAATTTCTTTCTCGATGACCAGAACTGCTTTCTGGATGACCTTTGGAATTTCTTTCTCCACAGACTTGAGAATTTCATTGCCCTGTAAATTCGGTAAATTTATTTTGTAGTTGTATATCACTACTATGAGCTTGCCGCTTTTCGATTTTATGATGCGGACAGGGTGCGATTTTATCATCTTTGTGGTGATGTTACCTTTTGAATGAAAACTATGATGAACTTTTAAAACTCGTTGGGGCATAGAATTGCAGAAGTCATCCTTGTCTGAAGATCTTGGGATTTGCCCATCATCAAGACATAACTCATGCCAAGATGCTTGTATCTCCTCTGTTATCTTCTGCCGTTGGTCGTCATTTAGACCATTCTTTTCAAGGATAGTAAGAGTTTTATCAGATAATTGTGGGCTTGTTTGCGGTTGACGATCGCCAGCAAAGGTAATCTGAGGAATAGATACTGTTGTGATTAAGACAAAGGTACTTATTAATCCGCTTAATTTATTTTTCATATAGAGATTAGTTCTAAACGCTGATTTATAAGAATGGCTGGCTGAAAACCTTTGAGAGACTGCTACGTAGTTGCGTTTTCGTGCCTTAAACAAGGGATGAAAGCCGTCAGTATAGCCTAATGGTTATAGTTATATCTATAATTGACGCGATGTGCGACTTAATGTTCCCTAACAAGTTCGTCGAACTGAAGAGGGTTACAATTGTGGCGATTAAGCCAAAAAACAGACGGTATGAGCTAAAATCTTACGATTGAGACGACTGGTGAGATGCCATATATTTCTGAAGAGGTCGGATAAGAGAAGATACATCACTGTACCTTTGAGCTTCACCGAACGTCCGAAGTCCTCCGGCTTATCGCTCGCTTGGACGACATTGGGGATTTGGCAAGACGGTTTGCCGCCATGTTATGAACAAGTGGTAGCAATATTGTATAATTCTTCACATGAAAAAAAAGTTAGTTGTAGCCTCTATTCTTCTTTGTCTAATGAACTCTTCTTTGGCAAGCGCAGAAGTTAATCATTTTGAAGACCCCAGAGTGACGCTCTCAACTGTTGAGGCAGATTGGTCGATCAAGACTGATAAAACTGAAAGACCGCAAGTTGGTGCTAGCGTTGCAACATTGCTCAAAGCTGAAAAGGAATTACAATTTCAGGGTACACTGGCTGCTATTGAGGGTAACGGGGGACTTGTCGGGTTTGCGTTTGTAGAAACACCTTTATCCCAAGATTTGAGCCAATACAAATACATAGAATTCTACGCTAAGTCTAAAGAAGCCAGAGTCGTTTATACGCTAACACTCAAAGACGAGCAAACTCAGCAGGACGCTGGAACTCTCACATTTGAGCAAGAGTTTGTTGTTGGGACAGAGTGGACAAAAGTGAAGTTGCCTTTGAGTGAGTTTCAACCAAAAATTCGTGGGAGACTTGTAGATAGCTTTCAATTGGATCTTAAGCAGGTGCGATCGCTTTCTTTTCAAATCAATCGCAGCCAGCAGGAACCAGATTCACCCATTCCACTTGAGTTTGCTTTAGATGTGGGTTCAGAGGTTTTGGTCACAAATCAAGAATAAAGTCAAAACTTGGTTGAATATTTGCTTTAGTTGCTGGTACTTCCTCAAGCTTCTGATAATCGGTCTTGACAAGACAGACATATAATAGTAAGTGCGTCAACGAGTACATACTCATACGCGCGTTGCATTCATGACTTACACCCTCTGGGTTCGCCAGTCGCCTGACGCCACATTCTTCAACGGGGGGAACCCCCGCACAGAAGTGGCTCCGGAGGGAAACCCTCCCGCAGCGCTGGTCTCACCTCACTCCCGCCCTGACGGGCACCCCTCTCCTTATTAAGGAGAGGAGGATAAGGTGAGGTTATTGAGCCGCAACTTGGTATCAGCTAATAGTTTCTGCGCTCCTTCATTATGTTGCCTAAACCCAAAAAGCATTGGACACCCTCACATTGGGCAAGTTGGAAGCCCTTTGGTATTGGCGAGCAATATCCAAATAACTACTGGGAAGTTTTTCGTGCCATTTGGCTATCTCGTCACAAGTTGCTTTATGCGTGGAACATCCTGAATAAGGGTGTTTGTGATGGTTGGGCTTTGGGGGCAACCGGGATGAAAGATTGGACAGTAGATGGAATTCATGTCTGCAATGTCCGATTGCGGCTTTTGCAGATGAACACAATGCCAGCTTTTGACCCTGCAATTTTGGCGGATGTCTCTGCGTTGCAGACAAAAAAGAGTGCTGAACTACGCGAGTTGGGACGGCTTCCTTACCCAATGATCCGCCAGAGTGGGGAAAAAGGCTTTCGCCGAGTTAACTGGGATGAGGCATTGGAAGCGATCGCCAGTCGCATTAGCGCCACGACGCCAGACCGCTTAAGCTTTTATATTACCAGCAGAGGCACCGTCAACGAAACATACTACGCTACTCAAAAAGCTGTGCGGGCGATGGGAACCAACAATATTGACAACGCCGCCCGTATCTGTCATTCTCCTAGTACCGCTGGTTTAAAAGGTGCAATCGGTGCTGCTGCAACCACCTGCTCTTACAAAGACTGGATTGGCACAGATTTATTAGTTTTCATTGGTTCAAACGTCGCCAATAATCAACCTGTCACCGTTAAGTATCTGCACAATGCCAAGAAGGCAGGTACAAGAATAGTCGTGATTAATACCTACCGCGAGCCAGGGATGGAGCGATACTGGGTTCCCTCAATTCCAGAAAGTGCCTTGTTTGGTACTAAGTTTGCTGAAGATTTCTTTTTGGTAAACATGGGCGGGGACATGGCATTTTTGAATGGTACAATCAAGCATATGATTGCCAACGGGTGGGTAGATGAGTCGTTTATCAACCGCTACACTGCTGGATTTGATGAGCTTAAAGCTTTCCTTGAAACTCAATCTTGGGAAAAGTTAGAGCAGCTTTCAGGAGCGAAGCGCGATGAAATGTATGCTTTTGCCAAAATGGTTGGAGAAGCAAATAAAGCTGTCTTCGTCTGGAGCATGGGTATTACCCAGCATGAGTGTGGCGAAGACAACGTGCGAGCTATTATTAACTTGGCTCTTACCAAAGGTTTTGTTGGTCGGGAAGGTTGCGGTTTGATGCCCATTCGCGGTCACTCTGGGGTACAAGGTGGTGCAGAGATGGGATGTTACGCCACAGTCTTTCCTGGTGGTAAGCCTATTATCCCAGAAAATGCTGCTCAGTTGAGTAAGCTTTGGGGCTTTGATGTGCCAGTCACAAAAGGTTTGATTGCTCCAGAAATGATTCATGCAGCATCTGAGAGACAGTTAGACGTGTTGTTCTCCGTAGGTGGGAATTTCTTGGAGGTTTTGCCAGAACCTGATTATGTAGAAGATGCCTTGAAGCGAGTACCGATGCGAGTACACATGGATATTGTTCTTTCTAGCCAAATGCTTGTGGAACCAACAGATACTGTGGTGCTGTTACCTGCAACAACTCGCTACGAAATACCAGGGGGAGTCACAGAAACCAGCACTGAACGCCGAGTCATTTTTAGCCCAGAAATTCCAGGTCCCCGTATTGGGGAGGCGCGTCCAGAGTGGGAAGTGTTTATGGAATTGGCAAGGCGGGTGCGTCCTGAGTTGGCAGACAAGTTGACTTTTGTTGATACTACTGCTATCCGTCAAGAAATTGCCCAAGTTGTCCTGCAATACGCTGGAATTCAACACCTCAAGGAAGCAGGCGACCAGTTTCAGTATAGTGGTTCACATTTGTGCTTTGGCTGGAATTTTCCAACTGCTGATGGTAAAGCTCATTTTGCGGTGGTGTCTCGTGGAGAGCGAGAATTACCAGAAGGTTGCTTCCTAGTAGCTACGCGTCGAGGTAAGCAGTTTAATTCTATGGTACAAGAGCGTAAGGATGCGATTACAGGGGCAGTACGCGAGGCGGTTTTTATCAATGAGGTAGATGCCAAACACTTTGGATTGAATGATGGTGATGTAGTTATTCTGACAAACGAGCTTGGTAATTTAAAAGGAAAAGTTTACACAGCACCCATTAAACCAGGAAATTTGCAGGTACATTGGCCCGAGGGGAATGTGTTGCTGGATAAAAGTAAGCGATCGCGTGAAGGAGTGCCAGATTATAATGCTGTGGTGCGTTTGGAAAAGGTTGATTAGTGAGTCAGACATGCCGGATTTTAGATTTCTTCATAGAAGAAATTCCCAGAGAAGTTCCATGCGCGGGTTAAGTGCGCCGTTGGAAACTTCGCCAGACGAGTCACCTTTTTAAATTTTGGATTTTGAACCTTTAAATCCAAAATTCAAAATCTAAAATTTGGTCAGGGAGTTTGTGGGAACTTGTGTACATATGGAGAGATGGAAGCATGAAAACGCAAACTGGTAGTAAAAGCAAAGCTACTGTCTGGGTAGTAGAAAAAGGTCAAGTACGCCCTCGACAAGACCAACTAACTACAGAAGAACCCTTGGAAATTCGGCTAGTCTCTCCTGAAAAAACAATCGCTATTACCATGCGAACACCAGGGGCAGATTTTGAACTTGCTGCTGGTTTTCTTTACAGTGAGGGGGTTATTAGTTGTAAAGAAGATATCCAACGCATGAGTTACTGCGTGGATAAATCTGTAGATATTGAGCAACGCTACAACATTGTGAATGTTACCCTTGGAGAGGGTTTGAATCCAGATTTACAGCCTTTGGAAAGACATTTTTATACAACAAGTGCCTGTGGAGTTTGTGGTAAGGCAAGTCTAGAGGCTTTGCGTTTACGAGGTTGTCCGGTTATTCTTCCACAACCCATTGTAACTGCTGAGATGATTTATGATTTACCAGATAAGCTGCGGGCGGCTCAAGGTATATTTAAGGCTACAGGAGGTTTGCACGCTGCGGCTTTGTTTGATGCCCAAGGACAGCTGCTGAATTTGCATGAAGACGTGGGGCGTCACAATGCTTTGGATAAATTAATAGGTTCAGCATTGCTGAGTGAGCAGTTACCCTTAAGCGATCATATCGTCATGGTAAGCGGACGCTCTAGCTTTGAGATTTTGCAAAAGTCTACAGCGGCTGGTGTTCCCATTGTTTGTTCTGTTTCAGCCCCTAGTAGTTTAGCAGTGTCTGTAGCAAAAGAATTTGGGATTACTCTAATTGGATTTTTGCGAGGGGAACGGTTCAATGTCTACACTGGTTTTGAGAGAATAAACGTTTATAAAAACAAGGGATAGCAATGAACGAGTTTAAAATACGATGACTTTTCAATACACTGATGCATTCATTGCTCTGGCAACTTTTGATCTAGAAAACTTGGTTGGTTTCTATACCCAATTTCTCAGTATAGAACCAACTACCTACATCCCAAATATTTATGCTGAGTTGCGACTTCCAAGTTTAAAATTAGGTATTTTTCAACCAAAACAAACTCATTTTTCGGAATTTGAACATTCAGCTAAAAGTAAGATGAGTTTGTGTTTAGAGGTGAGTGATTTAGAAAGTGTTATTGCTCACCTGAGTGTATTGGGGTATTCACCACCCGGAGAGATTATCACTGCTTCTCACGGTAAGGAAATTTACGCTTATGACCCTGATGGTAACAGAATAATTATACATCAGTCAAAGTAAATACGCCCTTTGCTACTGTATGCCTAAAATTTTATAAGAAGGCTCTTACAAACGTTAATGTCATGAAATTCCAACGATACACTAACACAAATATACAGCGATGATAGATCTGTGTTAATCTGTGTGCATCTGTGGTTTGTAACACTTATCAGTTATCAGTTAGCAGTCATGAATTTTATCACTTGGATAAAGACCTGTCCACCAAATCGTGGAATGCGTTGGTCGCGGGTCGGGCATCTTCCACTACACGCCTCTTAACTGCGTCGTTAGCTGTTCATTATTTTAATATTCTTATATTCAGTTTTCTTCAGTGATAGGTTACAATTTGCTAACACAACCTACAGATTTCATTTCATCAGTTTGCCAGTCAATAATCAACAGTCCTTCGTCATTTGACAAAGGACAAAGAACCAAGGACACATAATAAATGTCAATAACTCAAAACTATAAATTAAACATTATTCAATGGTACCCAGGACACATCGCTAAAGCTGAAAAAAAATTAACAGAATATCTCAAGCTTGTTGATGTCGTACTGGAAGTACGCGACGCCCGTATTCCCTTGGCAACACACCATCCCCGAATAGGAGAATGGGTGACAGGTAAAACACGGGTATTAGTACTAAACCGAGTCGATATGATTTTGCCTCAAGTCCAGCAAGTGTGGACAAAGTGGTTCAAGAGTCAGGGGGAACTACCTTATTTTACCAATGCTCAACAAGGTAAAGGGGTGGGTGCGGTGTTAAAAGCGGCACAAGCGGCTGGAGTTGCGATTAATGAACGTCGGAACAGTCGCGGGATGTTACCTCGTCCAGTCCGTGCTGTGGTAATTGGCTTTCCCAATGTTGGTAAATCAGCTTTGATCAACCGTCTGTTGAAACGGCGAGTGGTGGAAAGTGCAGCGCGTCCTGGGGTAACTCGCCAACTCCGTTGGGTGCGAATTTCTGAGGAATTAGAATTGCTGGATGCCCCTGGTGTTATTCCTCTTAAGTTGGAAAATCAAGAAGCAGCTTTGAAGTTAGCCATTTGTGACGATATCGGTGACGCATCTTACGACAATCAAATAGTCGCAGCAACTTTAGTAGATATCTTGAAAAATCTCCGAGTTAATACGGCTGATTTTATACCAGATAATCCGTTAGAATCACGTTACAAACTTGACCCGACTCCCCTAAGCGGAGAAGAATATATGTTTGCTTTAGCAGAGTATCGCTATAAAGGTGATGTGGAAAAAACTGCACGTAGCCTACTAACAGATTTTCGTAAGGGTTTGCTAGGTGAAATTCCTTTAGAGTTACCACCTGGATAAGGAGTAGGGCGAGATGTTGAGTATAGTCGCGAGGAATTCATGGGTTGGGTAATCTATTTGTGGTCGTTGGAATCCTATTGAGAGTGTAATCAAGAAAAAGTGAAAGGTAACCCTGAGTATATCCTTTGCTTTCGCAATGGTGGCATTCTCTGCGTCCAGAATGGATTTTATAGAAATCATGACTAAACTGAAACTGCGCCTAAAAGAGGATAATTCTGAAAAAACCGTCACAGTGCATCAAGATGTTTTTACTATCGGTCGTTTGCCACAATGTGATTTATACTTACTCTCCGGAGGAGTTTCACGTTACCACGCCCGCATTATAAAAAGTCCTTGCGATACGTGGACTGTTGAGGATTTGGGCAGCAAAAACGGGACTCAATTAAACGAACATCTGATTAGTTCTCCTCAACAGTTGCAAGACGGCGATATTATTTGGGTTGGGGATGTGTGTCTGAAAATCGTGTTGAGTTCTATTGACTCATCAATATTCAGTCAGGGAGTTGTCTCCCCAGGAATAACAATTCTTCGCGACGTTGAACAATTGCAACAGCAATGGATTCTCGCTGATAATGTCTATGGTGATATTGGCGTCAAAGACAAAACGATCGCCCGCCTGAAAGACTTAGTCAATATAGCTAAAAATCTATCTGCAGCAGCTTCAATTAAGGAAATTTTCTCTCAAGTTCAGGAAGTGGTGTTTCGTTACCTTAATAGTATTGATCGTTTGGGATTATTAATTGATGTTAGTGGATCTGGCAAACTAGAACTATTAAACGCTGCTACCAGAGATATCTCTTACCAAGAATATCTGCCAAGTGATGGCAGTTGGATTAGTCGTAGTATATGTCAAAAAGTCTTCGAGGAAAAAGTTGCTATTCAAACTGCTGATGCTCAAAATGATGAAAGGTTTGCAGGTGAAAATAGTCTTTTAGTCAAAGGTATTCGTAGCGCGATGGCGGTGCCTTTATGGGATGAAAATAAGGTTGTTGGTGTTCTCTACGCTGATGCTCATTTGTCTTCTCACCATTGGGCAGAAGAAGGTGAAGAAGAATTGAGCTTTTTTTCTGCCTTAGCAAATCTTGTCGCTTCTAGTGTACAACGTTGGCTCTTAGCCGAGAAACTCAAAAGCGAAGAGCTGATTCGCCGAAGACTCGAACGCTATCATTCACCAGCAGTTGTACAGCAATTGATCGCTGTTGGTGCATTGCCAAATGGACGTTTACCTCCACAAGAAAGTGAAATTAGTATCTTGTTTGCTGATTTGGTCGGTTTTACGGCAATTTCTGAAAGACTCTCACCAACTCACATTGCTGACTTGCTCAATAATTTATTTGAGGAGATGTTGCAAGAGGTGTTTGCTGGCGGTGGCACTTTGGATAAGTATATTGGTGATTGTATTATGGCATTTTTTGGTGCCCCGGAACCACAACCCGATCATGCCGATCGCGCTGTCACTGCTGCTATGGGTATGTTAACTCGTCTGGAACATCTTAATGCAAAAAATTTTTGGACAGAACCACTACAATTGCGAATAGCTATTAACAGTGGTAAGGCTGTAGTTGGAGATGTAGGTAGTTCCCAAAGAGTTGAGTATACAGCATTAGGAGCCACAATTAATCTGGCTGCACGGATGGAAGCAATTTGCCCACCAGGTGAATGTGTTGTCAGTGAAGATACTTACACAATACTGTCACAACCCTCCAGCTTCTTAGAAATGGGAGATTATCGCTTCAAAGGTATCAATCGATTAGTCAAGATTTATCGAACAAAAATGCACTAATCAAAGATTTTTGGCTAAAAAATCAAAAAATCCGCTGATTACAGTTATCATTATACGTTTAAGAGTTATTATGACTTAATTTTATAATCCAAACCTAAAAAAGATATTAAATTTGAAATTTATTTTTCCTCACAGTGGTACATCCTGTTACAATCAACCAGGGTCAATGAAATGCATACTCGCTTAGTGTAGATTGTAAGCATAAATACATACGCAATATGTATAGCTTGTTTCAATTTGAATGGAAAAATTTTAATATAAGTAAAGTAAGCATTTTTTGAAAGACTACAATTTGAAATGTAGCTTCCATAAAAGGTGTCTGCAACGTATGGATGCTAACTTAAGTAAATTTTCAACGGGGAGGTCAGGGTATGGCTATCGCCACAATTAATCCTGCAACTGGAGAGTTGCTGAAAACTTTTGAGCCATTAAACGATGCAGAAATTGCTGAGAAACTAGATTTGGCACAACAGGCTTTTGAGAAGTACCAGAAAATTTCTTTTCAAGAACGTTCTGTTTGGATGCAAAAAGCTGCTGACATTTTAGACCAAGAAAAAGCAGATTTTGCCAAGATTATGACGCTGGAGATGGGCAAGCCTTTCAAAGCGGCGATCGCCGAAGTAGAAAAATCTGCCCACGTCTGTCGTTACTACGCTGAACACGCTACAGAATTCCTAGCTGATGTTAGTGTAAAAACCGATGCAAGCCATAGTTTTGTAAAATACCAACCACTAGGCATTATTCTCGCAGTCATGCCGTGGAATTTTCCCTTTTGGCAAGTGTTCCGATTTGTCGCACCTGCACTAATGGCTGGAAATGTTGGATTACTCAAACACGCTTCCAACGTTCCCCAGTGTGCTTTGGCAATAGAAGAAATTATACAAAGAGCAGGTTTCCCAACAGGCGTATTTCAAACTCTATTGATAGGTGCTGCCAAAGTTGCTGACTTGATGAGTGATGATCGAGTTAAAGCAGCTACATTGACAGGAAGCGAACCAGCAGGCGCAAGTTTGGCCGCAGCCTCAGGAAAACAAATTAAAAAAACCGTCCTAGAATTAGGAGGAAGTGATCCATTCATTGTATTGGAAAGTGCAGACCTAGAAGCAGCAGTTACCACCGCAACAACAGCGCGAATGTTGAATAACGGACAATCATGTATTGCAGCAAAACGTTTTATTGTTGTTGAGACAATAGCAGACAAGTTTGAAAAGCTACTATTAGAGAAATTTCAAGCGCTGAAAATTGGCGATCCGATGGAAAGCGAAACTGACTTGGGTCCATTGGCAACTCCTGATATTATCAAAGACTTAGACCAGCAGGTACAAGTCGGTGTCAAGAATGGGGCAAAAGTTTTAACAGGTGGACATGCTTTATCAGATCGTCCTGGTAACTACTATCCACCAACCATTCTCACGGATATTTCCCCAGATAATCCAGTAGCGCAAGAAGAATTTTTTGGTCCGGTGGCGATGTTATTTCGTGTACCGGATATTGACGCAGCGATAAAAATCGCAAACGCCACACCATTTGGCTTAGGCGCGAGTGCTTGGACAACCAACTCCCAAGAACGCGATCGCCTGATCGAAGAAATCGAAGCAGGTTCGGTATTTATCAACGGTATGGTAAAGTCCGATCCCCGCTTACCCTTTGGTGGAATCAAGCGTTCTGGATATGGCAGGGAACTGAGTATCCAAGGTATACATGAGTTCGTCAATGTGAAAACTGTGTGGGTGAAATAATCAAACCACATCAGGTGCAATCAACCCAGAGGAACAATAAGAGGAGATATGAACACAGCTGAATTACTCGTACAGTGTTTGGAAAATGAAGGAGTGCAATACGTTTTCGGACTCCCTGGGGAAGAAAATCTACACGTTTTAGAAGCGCTGAAACATTCTTCCATTCAGTTTATTACCACCCGTCACGAACAAGGTGCAGCATTCATGGCAGATGTCTACGGACGTCTGACAGGAAAAGCAGGAGTTTGTCTTTCGACTCTTGGTCCTGGGGCAACAAACTTGATGACTGGGGTAGCAGATGCTAACCTTGATGGTGCCCCTTTGGTAGCAATCACTGGGCAAGTCGGTACAGATAGAATGCACATCGAATCTCATCAATATTTAGATTTAGTGGCGATGTTTGCCCCAGTGACAAAGTGGAATAAACAGATTGTCCGCCCCAGTATCACACCAGAACTTGTGCGCAAAGCATTTAAGCGGGCACAAAGTGAAAAACCAGGTGCAGTTCACATTGATTTGCCAGAAAATATTGCTGCCATGCCCGCAGAAGGCTATCCCTTGCGTAAAGATAACATTGAAAAAACCTTCGCTTCTTTTGCAAGTATTAGGGCAGCAGCCGCAGCAATTTCCCAAGCAGTGAACCCAATTATTTTAGTTGGTAATGGGGCAATTCGCGACCAAGCAAGCGATGCCGTCACACAATTTGCCAGTCAGATGAACATTCCTGTTGTTAACACTTTCATGGGCAAAGGTGTGATTCCCTACACTCATTCCTTGGCTTTGTGGTCAGTAGGATTGCAACAGCGAGATTTCATTACCTGTGGTTTTGATAGCACAGATTTAGTGATTGCCATTGGCTACGATTTGATTGAGTTTTCCCCTAAAAAATGGAATCCCGATGGCAGAATTCCTATTATTCATGTAGGCGTAACCCCCGCAGAAATCGATAGTAGTTATATCCCTAATGTTGAAGTCGTAGGCAATATTTCTGATTCTTTGTTTGAAATCTTAAAGTTTGCAGATCGGGACGGTAAGCCTAATCCTCATGCTATCAGCCTACGAACAAATATTCGTGCTGACTACGAAGAATATGCCAATGATGACGGGTTTCCCATTAAGCCTCAAAAGTTAATTTATGACTTGCGACAAGTGATGGGACCAGAAGATATCGTCATCTCAGACGTAGGCGCACATAAAATGTGGATTGCCCGTCATTATCACTGCCATAGTCCTAATACTTGCATTATATCCAATGGCTTTGCTGCTATGGGTATTGCTATTCCGGGTGCTGTAGCCGCAAAACTCGTGCATCCCAACCGCAAAGTTATTGCTGCAACAGGCGATGGTGGTTTTATGATGAATTGCCAGGAATTAGAAACAGCTTTACGTGTTGGTACACCCTTTGTTACCCTTATTTTCAATGATGGTGGCTACGGTTTAGTTGAGTGGAAGCAAGAAAATTACTTCGGCAAAGGCAGATCATCTTTCGTGCATTTTGGCAACCCCGATTTTGTAAAATTTGCTGAAAGCATGGGTCTAAAAGGTTACCGTGTTGAATCGGTTACTGATTTCGTTCCTATCCTGAAAGAGGCTTTGGCACAGGATGTTCCAGCAGTGATAGATTGTCCTGTTGACTACCGGGAGAATGCACGTTTCTCCAGAAAAGCCGTTGAGTTGAATTGTACGGTGTAGGAAATGAGGAGTGAAAAGTTGGGAGTTTAAGAGCTTTTAACTCCTAACTCTTCATTTTTTTTACCCTAGCTTTGTGGTAGAAAAATTATTTTGGAACCACAAAGACATAAAAGATATAAAAATTTCTATCAGAAGTCTACAAATTTCCTTTAAGTCCTCTGTGCTTAGTGTAGTTTTTTAAGAAAAACCGCTATACTCTAAGCAGTTTCTCGACGACTGGTGATGGCGCGATCGCTGAGAATTGCCTTACAGCACATTGCAACAATTCAGTCAGTTCTAAAAGAGAATGGCTATCCTAGCCAACAAGCTCTAGCTGTGGAACTAAAAATATCTTTATCCACTGTCAAAAATTTTTTCAGTGGTCAATTTATTGATTGTCTGAATTTTATCAGAATTAGCCAGAAATTAAACCTAGAATGGCGAGCGATCGCACATAGAGAACTGGAAACTCAACCTCAAGGATTGAGCGCTGAGCAATACTATCGCTTGGAGAAGAAACGAGACACGCTTCAACAAGAGTGGAATATTCGGACCGAGAAAGTCGGGCGTATACGGGAAAGCTTGGCGATTGAAACTAATGCAGCAGAGAAGTTTAAATTAGGACAGACGTTGTTATATGATGAAGCTGAAGTAGAGTGTCTTGAACATGAGCTAAGTGAAATTGAAGCAGCGCTGGAAAGTCCTCCACTCAAGAAAAAAATAGTTGAGAAAAAACAACCGCCTCCACCTAAACCAAAAACTGAGGAAACCTCACCTTTCATCACTGGTTCACCCATCACCCATCCTCGCTACTTTTTTGGACGACAAAAAGAACTCAAACGCCTTTTCGACTTACTCAAACGCTATCCCCTGCAAAACGCTGCAATTATCGGTAAGCGGCGCATTGGCAAAACTTCTCTACTACACTACCTGAAAAATATCACCACCACTCCACTAGAACAGTTGCGTTCTGGTCAAAAGTACGACTGGCTACCGCATCCAGAAAATCATAAGTGGATATTCGTAGACTTCCAAGACCCGCGCATGGCAGGTAGAGAAAGGTTATTGAGCTATATCCTCGAATGCCTGAGTTTAAAAGTGCCAACACCTTGTAATTTGGATTACTTCATGGATATAGTCAGCGATAATCTACATTCGCCCACAGTCATCTTACTGGATGAAATTGGCGTTGGCTTACAACGCTGTCCAGAATTAGATGATGGGTTTTGGGAGAGTTTGCGCTCATTAGCGACTAACCACACAAGCGGAAATCTGGCGTTTGTCTTAGCTACCCATGAGTCACCCATTGAACTTGCTCGCAATACAGGGCATAGTTCGCCTTTCTTCAATATTTTCGGTTATACCGCAACTTTGGGAGCGCTGACTGAGACAGAAGCACGGGAATTGATTGCTAGTTCACCTATTATTTTCGCTAAGGAAGATGTAGAGTGGATTTTGCAACAAAGTCAATGCTTACCACTCTTGCTGCAAATACTTTGTCGAGAAAGATTATTTAATCTAGAAGATGGGGAGACTGATGATTGGTGTGAGGAGGGATTGCGACAGATAAAACCATTTGCTCATTTGTTGGAAAGAAACAGGGAGAGGTGAAAAAATGCCTTTTAGTAGCTACAAGAGTATTGGGGCTGTTGCTAAAGAATTTCAGATTAAGTATGTGCGGGATAATTTTATTATTGAAACAGAATTTTTCATCAGTGATACTTTTCGTCAAGAATTAGATTTAATTTTCAACGAGGGAGTTTTTGATAATTCCGAGATTGCGATTTGCGAGAATATCATTTATCCGATTTTGAAAGAAGTTTGGAAAGCTTATCGGAGTAACTTTCTTCTCTGGAGTCATCAAACATTGATTTATGATGAAAAATTGTGTGGGGTTCCTGATTACATAGTGGCAAAGCGATCGCCCCTTGGGACAGTAGTTTTTGACAAGCCATATTTCGTATTAGTTGAGGCAAAGAAAGAAAGCGATTTTACTGAAGGCTGGGGACAGTGTTTGGCAGAAATGTTGGCAGTGCAACGGCTGAATAATGAGCCAGAACAAACTATCTTTGGAATTGTTTCTAATGGGGCAGTCTGGCAGTTCGGCAAGCTAATTTTAGATATTTTTACACAAAATAAAACTTTTTATACAATTCAGGATTTGGAGCGGCTGTTTGCAGCGGTTAATTATGTTTTTCAACAGTGTGATTTGCAATTGGATAAGTAATGATAAAAATTTCAGTTTGTTAACTAATGGAGAATTATCTATGAAAAGCGTCACAAGGCTTGGATTTTTTCGGATACTTGACACATAAGCCCTTAGCCTTCTTGATAGAAAGTTGATTTTATTGAGAATGAAAACGTAGCTTTGAGGCTTTGGTATTGGGAGAGCGATTGCCCAAGGGGCAATCGCTCTCCCAAATGTTAAGAAAAATCCGGGTAATGGATAGCTTGTAGTATAAAATATAGTGTTCTATTTTTTTTGATAAAAAACCTACAGGCACTAAATCTAGTCTATTGCGTTGACATTCTGCTTTTTGGGATGAATGGCAGCGCATACCTCTAATGTGCTTAGACAAGCACCTCATCATAGTAATGGAACGTAACCCAGTTGAGGTACAAGCTGCCATCAAATACCTGATTACCCGTAGTAAGCGGTGCATGATTCAATCTGCACGGATTGAACTGGATGCACGCAGGTTAGAACGCTGTGTTGATGTGGAAGCTATCCGTAACGTTCACCTCACACAAGTAGCTGTTGAACAACAGACTTTAGCGACCCCTTTGCTAAGCCTCTTCAGTAGTATTAGCCAAGATGTAGACGCTGCTCTCAATCAGCAGAGTACTTATAATCAACATCTTGCGCTCAGATCTGTTGGCCAGCGCTTAGATGCACAGTTACAACAGTTACAAATATTGCTCCGCAGTAGCGACAAATACACCCCCCGCTTCTACCCCATCGCCAAATATTGGCGTGAGATAGTGGATAATCATTTACAAGAACTTGCTGAAGCAGTCGAACTCGGGCAAGAAATTGACAATCCATACATTATTGGTATACCCCTAAATAACCAATTAGAAATCTTTATTGGACGTATTAGCATTGCATTACGTATTGAGCAATTACTACTAGATCGCCGTCGCCCACCCTTACTACTGTACGGTCAGCGGCGCATGGGCAAAACTTCCCTGCTCAACAACCTGGGACGCTTGCTACCTAATACCATCATTCCCATGTTTGTGGACTTGCAAGCAGCACCTTCATCAGCTAGTGACTATGCGGGTTTTCTCTACAACCTCGCTAGAGGGATGGTAAAATCAGCGAATACCCAAAGAGACTTGACCTTGCCACCCTTGACACGCGAAGCGGTAGCAACAGATCCATTCACCTGCTTTGATGAATGGCTTGATCAGGTAGAACAGGCACTAGAGCCGTATACCGCCTTGCTTGCCCTAGACGAGTTCGAGGTGCTAGACAGGGCTATATCCAAAGGACGCTTTGATGAGCAAGACGTTTTCGGAATGCTGCGTCACCTGATTCAACATCGTCCCTGGTTCAAAGTACTGCTGGCTGGCTCGCATACCATAGAAGAGTATCAGCGCTGGGCTAGCTACCTCATCAACGTCCAAGTGGTGCATATCAGCTACCTGAAAGAAGACGAAGCCCGTCAACTCATTGAGCATCCTGTCAAAGATTTTACCTTACGCTATGAACCTGATGCCGTGGAGCGAGTGCTACAACTTACCCGCTGTCACCCTTTCTTAGTACAATTGCTGTGTGGTGAAATTGTCGCCCTCAAAAACGAGCAAGACCCCTCAGTGCGACGATTAGCAACTTTAGCAGACGTGGAAGCTGCGGTTCCAGAAGCTTTGAATAGTGGCAGTTTATTTTTTGCAGATATTCAAAATAACCAAGTCGATGCTGCTGGGTTAGCTATCTTGAAGCACTTGGCAGCACAAGGAGAAGGGGCAATAGTTAGTAAAAATACTATATTAAAACAACTTCCTGATGTATCGGAAAGCGCTTTTAAACTCTTGTTACAACGCGAGTTGATTGAGGAAGTTGAGGACGGCTTTCGCTTCCAAGTGGAGTTGATTCGACGGTGGTTTGCTTAAATGTAGAGATGACTCTCTTTTCTTGGCGTTCTTGGCGACGCCAGTCGCCTACGGAGGGAAACCCTCCTG
>NZ_CAWPKW010000044.1:0-848 GCF_963888615.1 Brasilonema octagenarum UFV-OR1
CCCTATAAGGGTGAGAAAGCCAATTCCAACTTCCTAAAACAGCAAACTTAGTATCGCAAACCAATATTTTTTCATTTGTTCCCCTGCTTTCTATATGTCTTTCTCCACCTAAGCGAATTAGATGTGAGCCAGGATATTGAGAAAATAATTCTTTCAAATTATTCTCAGCTAGAGCATAATTATTATCATTTTCCTCGCTTTCTTTGTTACCGTAAATTACTGTTACCTTTACCCCTCTTTCCAACGCTGAAACAATATCATTAACAAACCGTTTTGGTTCATTGCCCCGAATCCAAGGCGAGACAATCATCAGTTCCTGTTCAGCTTGTTCAATAGCTTCTCTAAAAACTTTCAAATGGTCACAATCATAAACTGGAGCAGAACCAGGCTGCTGCGGGGGAATTTCTGCCTCAGTTTTGTACTCGGAAATAACTCCATTTTCTCTAATATGTTCCACAAGCTGACGGGTAAGGTTTCCTTTCTCTAGCCTGTGAAGATTCCCGACCAAAATAAACAATTCTTTTGCTCTCGATACAGCCACATTAAGAAGGTTTGGTCGCTTGTTAATCCAGGAAACATTATCTTGCGAGCGGCAAACCTTTGTAGATAGGATAATTACCTTTTTCTCGGCACCCTGAAAAGTGTGAACCGTCCCAATAGATTTTGGATCTAATCCAGAGAAATTTTTAGCTAAATGCTCCCTCAATGCATCAGCATGAACCTTAAAGGGAGAAATAACACCTATATCTTCTAGTGAGTAACCTTTATTAAGCAAATGTTTTATTAAATCATATACAGCAGAAACTTCTTCTTGATTAACATTATTGCTGATATTCCCTTCAACATGA
>NZ_CAWPKW010000045.1:0-112648 GCF_963888615.1 Brasilonema octagenarum UFV-OR1
TTAGTGAGGATTTTGTAGAAGGTTGTCCGTTTTTGTCCGGGTTCATCCCAACCCTGTTCCCTGTTACTTGCCCTGATGAGACAATTTACAATCTCATTTAGGACTGCTATAGCTATAATATTTTGGCGAAAAGTTGAAAATTTGCTTGAGTCATAAGTGTATGTGTTCAGACAAACACGACTTTGAGTTTGAGCAAATGCTAGAATCTACATTGATTCTACGTAAATCGTTAGAACAAAATCCCAAATCACAAACATTGTTGTATCATCTGCAACTCAACATTTCCGTTGAAAAATGTGAATGGGGAAAACTCTACACTACAAGCCAAAGATTTTAAAATTGAACATTCTTGCTTTTTTTGCAGTGGCTGTTCAGTCCACACGTAACTTATGGCGCATTGGGCAAACCGTACTGGGCATTATCTTTCGTCATCCCATTACTGGTACGAGCATCATCCCGATTTTACCTGATGGTCGAATTGTGCTGATCCGGCGGCGCGACAACGGTCTATGGGCATTACCTGGAGGTATAGTGGACTGGGGAGAAGATGTACCCAATGCTATCCGACGAGAGTTGATGGAAGAAACAGGACTAGAACTGCTATCAATTCGACGTTTAGTTGGTGTCTACTCCGCACCAGATCGTGATCCTAGAATTCATTCAATTTGTATTGTAGCTGAAGCAATAGTCCAAGGAAAAATGGAAATTCAAGATACTTTGGAAGTCATGGAAATTCAGGCTTTTCCACTGGATTCGTTACCTCCGGGACAGATGTCTCATGATCATAGTCGCCAGTTGCAAGACTATTTAGATGGCTTGACAACATTAGCGTAATCAAAAGTAGCTCAACTTAATTAAGGACAAAATATCATTACTTAAGCGCAAAGCCCACGAATCCAGTATTAGCCCAAGTGCAAAACGCACACCGGAGGCGTCCTTGAAGCGTGTCCCTTTGGGACTTACAAAGCAGCGTTCTTTGAATACAACAAGTGCATCTGCAAGTGGAGATACAAACCAGTGAGTAAGGGAAAGCACACGGAACATAATGTAGCTAAGTAATCGCAAACATTCTATTTTACGTTTTTATCTTTCTACCAATAAACAAAAGGATACATGCAAATGTATTTATTCATACACAAAAAACAAATGCACAAGCTAATCATTCAAGCCCCCCGATTTATGAGTCAATGGCATCTTGGGGGGAACCCCAAGAGGAGCATCTGGTGTCCTGGTTGTGCAACAATAGCGCAAATTTTGAATCAGTGAATGCCTAAATTAAGCAAAGGTGTTGACACAAACACCTCGCTTACTTCCTCCACTTTTCAGAGTATGTTTTGAGACTAATAATAGCTAAGTAGGAAAATCTTAGCGAAACCCGATCTACATTGGTTCGCTGCTTTTTGCTTTAACCGAACCGTATTGAGCTATAGTTAAGAATTAGTAGTTGGCTAAAAATAAAATGATTTTATAGTAACAATCTAGTACAGCTTTGACAAATCAAAATCACCGAAGTTGTGATCGGCGGAAGCCGGCGCTCAGACTTCTCTCAAAATTCAGAAATATGGCTGATATGGCAAGCTTTTAGCTAAATTTGAATTTTCAGTTTATTTCTGTAGTTTTCTATTAGCAATAACTCTTAACCTCAAAATAAAAATATATTTAATATAACGCTTACATTAAATTCTTAAATATGCATTCTATATTCCGTAACTCCCGGATAAAGACTTCTCAAGGAATGCTTTTCTGGCGTGAGATTGGAGAAGGAACTCCAATTATTTTCTTACATGGTACTTGGAAAGATAGCAGCCAGTGGATATCCGTTATGGAGATGCTAGCACAAGATTTCCATTGCTTTGCACCAGATTTGTTGGGATTTGGCGAGTCAGATTTTCCGAATGTTCATTATTCAATTGATTTGCAAGTGGAGTGTTTAGGACAATTGCTACAGGCTCTAAAGCGTGCTTTAAAGCAAGAAAGGGTATATTTAGTTGGAGATTCTCTTGGAAGTTGGATTGCAGCTAGTTATGCTTTGAAGTATCCAGAACAAATTAATGGTTTGGTGTTACTAGCCCCAGAGGGTGTAGAAATACAAGGGCAAAAAAAGCGTTGGGAGAAAATGCAGCGGATAGCAAACCGTCCACCACTTGTGTTTCAATTGTTGCGACTATTTCGTCCGCTCATGAAAATCTTTGGTTTGGATCAAAACATTAAACAGGATTGGCAGTTGCATCAGGTGATGCTGCAATACCCCACAGCTTGTGAGCTTCTCTTCCAACGCCAGCACTTAGAAATTCAAGCAGAATTGCTACACGATGAATTATCCTTTATAACAGTCCCAGTTTTAATTTTACAAGGTGAAAAAGACAACCAAGAAGCTATAGCCATGAGTCAGTTGTACGCTCAATATATTCCTCATACAAAGTTGAAAATAGTCGCTAGCACAGAGGATAATTTGCCAGAGTCTTGTAGCTCAGCTGTGGGTGGGGATATTCGTAACTTTATTAATAGTAAAAATAATGCTGAAATTTACTACTCATAATTCTTAAGTGTTTTTTGCATTCCCCAAAAAATCAAATTCGCTTCAACATTCAAACTATCTACAATCTCAGGAAACTGCGATGCTCCTTTAGGAGCCTTCATGGGCGATCGCATATAATTTACCAGCAAAGTGCGATCGCCCCCAGTCATCACAACATTCCCTTGCGGAAAATCCCGCCACCAAGCCTCTATAAAATCTTTGATTCCAGCAACTAGAGTGTAAATAACCCCGCTTTGTATTGCTTCTTTTGTATTTAGAGCATATCTGTAAGGAAGTTGCTGGGGTAACTCTACTGTTGGTAATTGTCCTGTTTTTCCAGCAAGAGTAGCAAGCTGCAAGCCCAATCCTGGAAGAATTGCGCCTCCAACCAAATGTTGGTTAGCATCCGCACCAGTGAAGGTTAGTGCTGTCCCCGCATCAATCACCAGTATAGGAAAACCCCAATTCTGCCCAGCACCCAATAAAGCTAACGCACGATCAATTCCGAGTGTGGGATAAATTCCCTTTATAGGAACTTGGTCTAAAGTAAGGATGCGAACATTAGGATAACTTTGCCATAGTGCGGTTTGACTAGGAACAACCGACGCTAGGATTATAGGAGGAGGAGAGGACACAGATGAGCAGAGTGTTTTTAGAGAATCTTCTATGTTTCCGTGTCTTGCTTTCCCAGTTGCTTCATCGTTTGGGAAAATCTCTAGTAATAAATCCTTCAACGTTTGAGATTGAGACAGTCGCTGAATAACATCTGCTGGTAGATAGTCTGTGTCCCAAGCATAAATAAGCGTATCGCCTGTAAAGTACGCCCAATGCAGTCGGGAATTTCCAATCATCAAAGCTAGCCACAAAGAGCTATTAGCCAGTGACATCCTCGTTTGCTAAGACAACGTTTGGGCTTGTAAGCAACAACATACTAACACTATTTGATACTTTTATTTTTTTTAACCTGAGGATAAAAATTTTAAACAAAATTTACAAAATAAACATGTCACAATAGGGACAGAGTAATAAATACTCAATTGCTAAGGAGACTAGTTATGGTAGCGCTCACCGAAAAAACCAAAAAAAAGCTAACCATCGAGACTGTAGAGATTGCCTCCGAGACGACGGCAATTCGGTCTTTGGATTGGGATCGCGATCGCTTTGATATCGAGTTCGGTCTACAAAACGGTACTACCTACAATTCATTTCTGATACGCGCTGAAAAAATAGCGCTGGTTGACACCTCCCACGAAAAGTTTCGTCAGCTGTATTTAGATACCCTTAAAGATCTTGTTGATCCAGCAGATATTCAATATCTTATTATCAGTCACACTGAGCCAGACCACAGCGGTTTAGTCAAAGATGTTTTGCAACTTGCGCCGGATGTAACGGTTGTTGGTTCTAAAGTTGCTATCCAATTTTTGGAGAATATGGTGCATCGTCCGTTTCAGCGGAAAATTGTCAAGAATGGCGATCGCCTGGATCTAGGCAACGGACACGAACTAGAATTTGTCATCGCACCAAATTTACACTGGCCCGACACCATCTTTAGCTTTGACCACAAAACCCAAACTTTGTTCACCTGTGATGCGTTTGGGATGCACTATTGCTCAGATAGCACGTTTGACGAAGACTTAAAAGCTATAGAAGCAGACTATCAATATTACTATGAATGTCTGATGGCTCCCAATGCCCGTTCAGTTATCTCTGCTCTCAAGCGGATGGATGAACTGGAAAAAATCAGCATGATTGCTACAGGTCACGGACCATTATTACAACATAACGTTGACGAACTCACTGGGCGTTATCGCACTTGGAGCAAAACACAAGCGAAGGCAGAAACTACCATAGGAGTCTTTTACGTATCAGATTACGGCTATGGAACTCGCCTAGCTCAAGCAATTGCCACGGGTATCACCAAAACTGGCGTCGCTACAGAAATGGTAGACTTACGTGCAGGCATTGACTTACAAGAATTACGGGAACTTGTAGGTCGTTGTGATGGTATTGTTGTTGGAATGCCTCCAGCTTCTGGTGCAGCAAATATCCAAGCTGCCATCAGCACTATTTTAGGCTCAGTTCATGAAAAACAAGGAGTGGGCATTTTTGAATCAGGCGGTGGTGATGACGAACCAATTGACCCGTTGCTGAGTAAATTCCGGAATTTGGGCTTAATAGCAGCGTTTCCAGGAATTCGGATCAAACAAACACCCACAGAAAACACTTACAAGCAGTGTGAAGAATCCGGAACAGACATAGCACAGTGGGTGACACGCGATCGCTCGGTCAAGCAGATGAAATCCTTAGGTGCTGACGTTGACAAAGCGCTAGGTAGAATCAGTGGTGGGTTGTATATTATCACCGCCAAAAAAGGTGATGTATCCAGCGCCATGTTAGCCTCTTGGGTTTCTCAAGCCAGCTTCAAACCTATAGGAATATCCATAGCTGTCGCCAAAGATAGGGCAATTGAATCACTGATGCAAGTGGGTGATAAATTTGTCCTAAATGTCTTGGAAGAAGGTAAATATCAAAAATTGATGAAACACTTCCTCAAACGTTTCGCCCCAGGTGCTGATCGTTTTGAAGGAGTGAAAACCCAGCCAGCCGAAAACGGTGCACCCATCCTTGGAGACGCCCTAGCATATATGGAATGCGAAGTTATAAGTCGGATGGATGGCGGCGATCACTGGCTTGTGTACAGCACCGTATACGCAGGACGAGTGAGTAAGCCAGAAGCGCTAACAGCAGCCCACCACCGTAAAGTCGGAAATCATTATTAACAACACCAGTCTGCTCTACTGATAACTGATAACTGCTTATGACTCTTTTCTGTTTAGTTCACGGTGCTTCCCTGGGCGCTTGGTGTTGGAAGCTACTCACCCAAGAGATAGAAGCGCGTGGTCATCAGACGGTAGCAGTGGATCTCCCAATTGAAGACCCCACAGCTGGTGTTGTTCAATATGCCGAAGTTGTGAACAAGGCGCTGCAAGGATTTGAAGACGATGTGGTGCTGGTTGGTCACTCTATGGCATGCTTAACTATTCCTCTGGTTGCCAGCCAGCGTCCAGTGCGTCAGCTTGTTTTCATTGCTGGGCTGATTCCACATATCGGTTTAAGTCTGTTCGACCAATTTTATGACGAATTAGATCCTAATTTCCTCCAAGCAATAGGCTATAACCTGCCAGAAGCTGATAAGTTCGAGCAGTTCAGCGATGAGCCAAATATGTTCAATCCGGCAGCACTGAGGATAACCTCTTTACAAGACGAGGCTGTCGCCAGAGAATTTATCTTTAACGACTGTACCTCAGATGTGGCGCATTGGGCGTTTCCGAAGTTGCGCAATCAGCAGTTTTTATATATAAGCGAGGTCAGTCCTCTACAAGCTTGGCCAGATATTGAGTCTACATATATCGTTTGTGGTGAAGACCGTTGGCTTTCACCTGCATGGTGTCGATATGCTGCACGCAAACGTCTTGGAGTTGATGCAATTGAGTTACCTCGAAGCGGGCATAGCCCAATGTTATCTCATCCTGTTCAGCTCGCCGATATGCTAGCTAAAGTCGCCTCTACATAAAACACACAGTTCAATATTAAACCTTATTAAATATGATCTATGCCAGAAACTAAACCTCGTGACGTTCAAGTTTACCCCATCGCAACAGACACAACTGTGCTTCGTTCCCGCAGTTGGACACGCCTAAGATTTGAGATAGAATACGCTTTGGCAAAAGGGACAACAGCAAATACTTATCTGATCAAAGGAGATAAAATCGCTCTGATTGACCCTCCAGGAGAAACTTTTACAGAAATTTTCCTCAAATCGTTACAGCAACGCTTTGATGTCAAAGAAATTGATTACGTCATTCTTGGTCACGTCAACCCTAACCGCGCCGCAACTCTCAAAGCTTTGCTGGAACTTGCACCGCAAATCACCTTTGTGTGTTCCAACCCAGGAGCAAAAAGTTTGCGTGCTGCACTGGAAAACCCAGAATTACCAGTGATGGTGATGCGCGGGGAAGAAACTTTAGATTTGGGCAAAGGTCATGATCTAGAGTTTATCCCCACTCCCAATCCTCGATACCCAGATCTACTTTGTACCTACGATCCGCAAACAGAAATTCTCTACACAGATAAACTTTTTGCAGCACATATTTGTGGCGACCAAGTTTTTGATGAAGGTTGGGAAATCTTTAACGAAGATAGACGCTATTATTTTGATTGCATCATCGCTCCCCATGCTCGTCAAGTCGAAACAGCACTGGATAAACTTAGCGACTTATCCGTGAGGATGTATGCGACTGGACATGGACCTCTGGTACGCTACAGCTTAATCGAACTAACAGAGTTTTATCGCCAATGGTGTCAGGAGCAAGCATCGCAAGAGACATCTGTGGCGTTGATTTATGCTTCTGCGTATGGAAGTACGGCGACTCTTGCCCAAGCGATCGCTCGTGGGATGACAAAAGCGGGCGTTGCTGTAGAATCAATTAACTGCGAATTTGCTGAACCAGAAGAAATCAGGGCTGCTGTGGAAAAAGCGTCTGGCTTTGTGATTGGTTCTCCTACACTTGGAGGTCATGCACCGACTCCCGTGCAAGTCGCTTTGGGTATTGTGCTTTCCACTGCGACTAACAACAAACTTGCTGGTGTCTTTGGTTCTTTTGGCTGGAGTGGCGAAGCAGTCGATATTATTGAGGGTAAACTGAAGGATGCTGGCTATCGATTTGGTTTTGATACTATCAGGGTGAAGTTTAAACCTGATGATGCCACCCTGCAAATGTGTGAAGAAGCAGGAACCGACTTTGCTCAAGCACTCAAGAAAGCTAAAAAAGTGCGCACTCCAAGCCAAAGCGCCACAACTACAGAACAAGCAGTCGGGCGCGTTGTTGGTTCACTGTGTATCCTCACAGCAAAACAAGGCGATATCTCCAGTGCAATGTTAGCCTCTTGGGTATCGCAAGCAAGCTTTAATCCTCCTGGTTTAACAATTGCTGTCGCAAAAGACAGAGCAGTGGAATCACTGACGCATTCTGGTAGTAAATTTGCCTTAAATGTCTTGAAAGAAGGAAATCACATCGGCTTAATGAAGCACTTCCTCAAACCTTTTGGTCCAGGACAAAACCGATTCGACGGCGTCGCAAGTAAAGAAGGTGAAAATGGTTCTCCTGTTCTGAATGATGCCTTAGCTTATTTAGAGTGCTCCGTAAAAAACCGGATGGAAGTAGGTGACCATTGGCTTGTTTATGCAACCGTGGATAATGGCAAAGTACTAGACGCTAAGGGAATTACTGCTGTGCATCATCGTAAGTCGGGGAATCATTATTAATTTGGAGTTTGAAATTTTGAATTGTAAGCAATGTAGAGACGTAACATGCTACGTCTCTACATTTCGCCAAAAGTAACTGACCACAATATCTTCAACAACGTTAAAATCAGAATGCGTTTTCATTCATTGAGTAATGAGTTCTCTTGCACAAATTAAAACAGCAATCGCACAACTGCCTGAAGTTGAAGCACGAAAGCTTTTAGAATGGTTCCAGGCATATCTGGATCAGGCTTGGGACAGACAAATCGAAGCAGATGTAAAATCTGGTCGCCTTAATAGTTTGCTGCAACGTGCTGAGGCAGATATTGCTGCAAATCGTGTCAAACCAATCGATGAAATCCTTAACAACTCCTGATTTTTGGCATTCCTATGCCGAACTTTCGTCAGAAATGAAAGACCAAGCAAGGAAAGCATATCGACTTTGGCGCGATAACCCGTTTTATCCATCGTTGCATTTCAAAAAAGTGGGAGATGGCTTGTGGTCTGCTCGAATTAGTGGTGGCTACCGTGCGCTAGCCCTGAAGAAGGGAGAAAATTATTACTGGATTTGGATTGGGTCGCATGATAACTATGAGAAGCTGATTGATTAAAACAGACAGTGTTCAATAAAAGCTAACAGGTTGTGTCGTGCACATTTCCCCACTGAGCGATGGCGCTTTTCTCCCGCTCCTCTGGAGCGATAACTTCGCTGCTGCCTAAGCGCAAAGCGCACGCATTCGCGTTCGGCAGATCACCAAGCTTGCAAGTATTTTGTGCAGGTCATCTTCTGTATTCCATAGGTCACGATGAGAATACCGTCACTGGAGTTAGTCGGGATGGTCACAACACCAACAACCAGCCTCACCTTAGACAAGCGAAATTTGTTCAGTCGGGGAAGTGTCAAGCCCAGAGCGTTTCTCCCTGTTTGTGGTAAACCCGACGGAAGAATTGCGGTTTATCAAATATTGCTATGCAGAAAATTGACACTGAAGACAAGGCAATGTTATATTTGTTCCGTTAACCCATATTTGTCTAATCAAGTTACAACGTAAGTTGTGCTTGTGACTGGCAAACAAATAGTTCGTTGAGTTGTTTATCGAGGCTTAGTGTGACGATGACTTAGTTTATTTCTCCCATGTTATTCAGAAATTCCGAATCATAGGATTCGTGTGTCTGAATGTACAAAAAAAGGGGGAAAAAATGCTAAATCGCAGCCAAGTCAACAACCAGGGGAAAAACGCAAGCTTTAAGAAAACTGAAAAGTCTTCTCAGACCTTATGCGCCTTCCATGCTACGGAAGAAACAACAGAATGGTGCGTGGAGTATACTGACAAATTTGGCGCGTGGTGGGATACTTTGAGCGAGGAGGAACAAATCGACGTTACAGCCGTAGTCGGTTTACTTGAGAAGATGGGACCGACACTTCGCGACCGCCATAGCTCTAAAATCAATGGTTCCAAGCTTTCTCGCCTACGCGAATTGCGTATTCAGCACGCAGGTCGTCCTTATCGCGTACTTTATGCTTTTGACCCCAACCGTACTGCCATTCTCCTTGTTGGTGGAGATAAGACTGGAGATAATCGGTGGTACGAGAAGAATATCCCTGTAGCAGAGGCGCAGTATGCAGTTCATCTGCGTACTTTGAAATAGGGAGGTGAACTGTAATGGCTAAATCTTTTAAAATACTTCGAGCGAAAATGTCACCAGAAGCTCGCAAAAGAGCCGAGCAGAAGACGCAGGAACTTCTACAAGAAATAGAAAAACTTGCTTTAGAAACAGCGATCGCTTCCGAGGACAATCAGGAATCTTCGGGTAGACCACCACCGTCAATCCCTGGGGAAGCATAATTGTGTTTTGAGATCCAGTTACTGAGCTTGGGGTAAGAAATTTTACTTTTTCCTTTAACCCTTACCCAAAGCCCCTATCCCTTGCAGTATTGAGGCATCTACGACTGCTGCACTGTTTTCCTGCCAGCACTCCATAATCGCATCTATTAAATCTTGTTTCGATAAGTCCTTGCCAGCCACTTTTTGTGATAATCCAAGGACTCTGGCAACTTTTCGTGCAGTTCGTAGGCTTAAATTTGTAATTGTTTCAAGGGTACTTCTTTCAGATTTTCAATGGTGTCAATGATGGCATCAACGCTAGCATTGACAGAGTGAGTCACGCGATCGCCGATTTCAATTTGCAAATGGGGCACAGCGATAGCCTGATGCTGCTTGGGTAAAATTGGAACGATGGGAAGCACTAACTGCTGAGCAGCGTAAAAAATTCCCGCCACTGATGCCTGACTTTGTGATTGAACTGCGATCTCAGAGCGATCGCCTCAAACCTCTGCAAGATAAAATGCAGGAGTATCTAGAAAATGGTTTACGTTTGGGTTGGCTTATCAATCCTCAAGATGAGCAAGTAGAGATTTACCGAACTGGGTTAGCCATAGAAGTCGTTCAAACCCCAGGGCTTCTTTCTGGGGAAGAAGTTTTGCCAGGGTTTGAGTTACAAATAACATGAGAAATTCTTTCTAACTCTCTACTCTCTTCTCCAAATATTGACCAATCATCACCTGTTCCCCAGCGCGAGATATGATAGATTGGCGTGTACGGTATTTGCTGCCAATCAGCTTTAACTCTTCGTCAAACACTGAATTGTTGTATTCTGTTCGCAAACACAATGTTTTGGAGTTGGGGAAGTAATATTGGGCGCTGATAGGTTTGGTTGTGGCAAAACCGCGATCGCGATACAACACATTCCCCAAAGCACCAAATATCGTGGAACCCTGAGATTCCTTCCTTCCCGTCACAGAATTCTCACTTTCCAAAATCACTTGGCTACCACAAATCAAACTAACTGTATCAGGTAGGTCGTGCATCTGAGCCAGCTTTTGCAATTCATCGCATCCCTGCATCAAAAACCGAATGGTGATCATACTCACCATTTCCTTAGTTTCTCCATCTGGTAGTGTGTAGTAGCGCCGTTCCGAACGCCACTTACCAACTGATTCTTGAAAAAATTCTGCCAGTAGAGATTCGTCAGCAGTTTGTGTAAATTTAATCTGTGATGTCACCGTTATTGTTCCTCGTATTAAGTCAACTTACAATCGTTTCGAGATTATATACACCATCTCTGTCTTAAATACTAATTTTCTTTACTTTTCTTAATTTTATCTTGCTCTTATGAAAATTGTTGATAGTTTTGCTACATTCAAAAACGCAAGAATTTGTGTTTTTTTGACCAAACTAAGGGTGTAGGGGTATAGGGGGAAGAGGAAACCCCCCTAGTTGTTGACAACTATCTTAAGCAAGAAGCTGAGAAAGAACAGTTTAGTTTTTTCACAAAAACATTTTGTGGTTATTGTTGGAACTTGTAGACAAAAAGCTTCGTCTACATAAACAAGGCTTATTTTTGCAGACATGAGTGCTTGTGCTGCTTACTGTTTTTTGATAAATCCTTAGACTTCTCTATCGTATAGAGTGTGGGTTTTGCGCTTACTAAGATGCCCTTATCGCAAAGCGTTTCTCTTTGAAACACGAGTCACACTCCTTGCGTAAAACTTCTGTACATAAAGCTGTCTCACCACCTTTTGGCTGTTTTAATCTGTAAAGTTTTCCTTTGCGACTAGATGAAATAGCTAACCCTTGGACAGAGTTAAGGAATCTTAAAAAATAGTTATAATAACTTAAAGAAAATTTGCATTCATAACATAGAAAAAACAAGATGTCCGGCAAAACTGCAGGAAGTAAGAGGGTTACTTTTGTTTTTTAAGTAATTATTTTTACTTAGAGTATGAAATTTTAGAGAACAAAACGACCCGGCTAACCTAAAACTGGCTGAGAGGGGAGTGTACAGATGATTTTGGAAGGAAATCAGCAGCGCAAAACAGCACACAAATTAACACGCGGTAATAGAGAAAACACAGACAGTTTTTTGAGACAGCCAATATTAAAAAAAATGCAAATTAATACAACAAAAAAGATTTTTATTGCTTCTATCCTAGGCGTGGGACTACTAACCGGTGGTTGCGGTTCGTTTCCAAATGAATCAGCAGAAGCTGAATCACAAAGTCCTAGAGGTAGGCAAGAGGCAGACAGTGGAGTCCCTGTGGATGCATCCATTGCCCGTAGTGGCATGTTGCGAGAAGAGCCAGAATATACAGGTACGACTACACCATTCCGTACAGTGTCATTGCGATCGCGAGTCGAAGGGCAGCTTTTAGCGTTGAATGTGGATGTAGGTGACGCTGTTAAGCAAGGGCAAATCATCGCACAGATAGATGACGCCTTACTGAGAACCGCTCAAAATCAAGCAGAAGCAGAACTAGCAGCACTCAAGTCAGAAGTCGCACGGACAAACGCTCAGATTAGTAACGCCCGTGCGCAAGTAGAAAGATTAAGAGCTGAACTTGTGCAAGCGCAGGCAGACTCACAAAGACAGCAGCAACTTTTGAAAGAGGGGGCGATCGCCCAACAAGTAGCCCAACAATCACGCACCGAAAGCCTCACTGCAGCCCAATCACTCCGCGCTGCACAAGAGACAGTCCGCACAGAACAGCAAGCCCTCGCAGCTGCACAAGGTCGAGTCGTCGCCCAACAAGCTGTCGTTGCGGAAGCAAAAGAACGCCGCTCTTATTCAAAGCTAACATCTCCAGTGACTGGAGTCGTCTTAGAAAAGATCACAGAACCGGGAAATCTCCTGCAAGCAGGAAACGAAGTCGTCAGGCTTGGTGATTTTAGCCGTGTCAAAGTCGTAGTTCAACTTTCAGAATTAGAACTGGGCAAAATCCGCTTAGGACAATCAGTTAAAGTGCGTTTAGATGCCTTTGCAAACCAAACGTACACTGGACAAGTGACACGTATTTCCCCAGCTGCTGACACGACAGCTCGTTTGATACCTGTTGAAGTCGTCATTTCCAACAGCGACAGAAAAATTGGCAGTGGTTTATTGGCAAGAGTCAATTTTGAAACCCAGACACAAGCGCGAGTCATCATACCTGAGACAGCACTTCAAGGAAGAGATGGGGGAGCAAGGACAGATCAACAAAAACAGAACACAACAGCTTCTTCCTCTTCTGCCCAATCTCCAAATTCCAATCGTCAAGGGACAGTATTTGTTGTAGCCCAAACAGGTGAGAAAGCAACGGTGACAGAGAGAACTGTAACGCTTGGGGAAAGATCTGATGGTAATGTAGAAGTTTTATCTGGCTTGCAACCAGGAGAAAAATTTGTAACTCGTAGTGGCAAACCGTTGAAAGACCGCAGTATTGTACGTCTTTCTATTCTTTCTGAGCAACAATCATAAAGCAGTACTCACCACTTAGTATCATGCAGCAGGTAAACCAGACTAGCGGATTTAGTATTAGCGCCATTTCAATTCGCCAGCATATAGGCACACTCATGCTCACCGTGGCGGTAATTGTTGTTGGGATATTTTTTCTAACAACCATCCAAGTTGATTTACTACCATCAATTACTTATCCGCGGATTGGTGTGCGGCTGGAAGCACCTGGTATATCACCTGAAGTGGCGGTAGATGAAATCACTAGACCTTTGGAAGAAGCTTTATCAGCTACTGAGAATGTAGTGCAAGTTTTTTCCCGTACTCGTGAGGGACAGGTTAGCCTTGATTTATTTTTCCAGCCAGGAGGCGATATCGAGCAGGCTCTAAATGATGCGACTGCTGCTTTTAACCGAGGTAGAGGACAACTGCCAGATACGATTGAAGAACCGCGTATATTTAAATTTGACCCTTCCCAACAACCAATCTACGAATTGGCGCTGACATCTTCCTCACTACAAGGTAAAGATTTGCGGGTATTTGCAGATGAGGAACTGTCTCGCGAACTCAGTGTTGTACAAGGAGTTGCTTCTGTTGATATTTCTGGTGCTGCTGAAGAAGAAGTACGAGTACTTGTTGACTTAAACCGTTTGCAAGCTTTGGGTGTTGGGTTAACTGATGTACTCAATCAACTTACAGCCAGAAACCAAGATATATCAGGTGGTCGAATTTTAGGGAAAAATTCTGAACCATTAACCCGCACAGTGGGACGGTTCAAAAACGCAGATGAAATCAGCAACCTCTCCTTTCAAGTCTCCTCATCTTCATCATCCCCCTCATCCACATCATCCACCTCATCCACATCATCCCCTCCTCGCCGCGTTTATCTACGAGACTTCGCTGAAGTCAGTGATGGTACAGAAGAACAGCGAATCTTTGTTTATTTAAACCGTCAGCCAGCGGTGAAAGTTTCAATTCAAAAGCAGCCTGATGCCAATACAATCAACGTTGTAGATGGGGTTAAGAAACGAATTGAGCAATTACGAGGTTCTGGCTTAATTGCACAGGATATGGTTTTGACTCCCACAACAGATGAATCTCGCTTCATTCGTAATTCGTTGAATGATGTGATCACCTCAGCAGTTTCTGGGGCGTTGTTAGCAGCAGTAGCTGTGCTGTTATTTTTAGGATCAATACGGCAAACATTTATTATTAGTTTGGCAATTCCGCTGTGTACTTTGGCGTCGATCGCCTTAATGAAACTATTCGGCTTGACTTTGAATGTGTTCAGTTTAGCAGGTTTTACCTTAGTAATTGGTCAAGCCATTGATACCTCAGTCGTCATTTTGGAGAACGTTGCTGAAAAAACAGCCATGACTCCCAATCAAAAAGAGACGGAGAAATTGGCAGATAAAGAAATGGGGAAAAAACCCAATTCAAAATTCTTTATCGACACTACAATTGCAGCTTCCCAAGAAGTCGAATCTGCATTAATCGCTGCCACTGCTGCCAACTTAGTTTCTGTAGTCCCATTCTTGCTCATTGGCGGCTTTATCTCACTGCTATTTAATGAGATGATTCTGACGATTGGCTTTGCAGTCGCCGCTTCCTTGGTTGTCGCTGTCACAGTCGTACCCATGCTGTGTTCTCGACTTCTGGCAATTCCTTGGTCTAGTCGTATCAGAGAGTTCTGGTTACTGCGCCAGTTTAATCATCGTTTTGAAGATGCAACAATCTTATACGGTAAGTTGTTAAAGAACGTTATACGTTATCGGATAATAGCCGTCACTATCGTTTTTCTGATTTTAGGCGGTGGCACCTTATTCATGGCAGGTCAAATTTCTCAAGAAATCTTACCACGCATCAATACAGGACAAGCCAATTTAAGAGTGCAGTTTCCTCCAGGTACACCTTTAGCAACTTCTCAGAAAGTTATGCAGGCTGTGGATGATATCTTGATGAAGCAGCCAGAAACTGACTATGTTTTCTCAACCGTAGGTGGTTTTCTCTTTGGTAGCAACACAACAGAAAATCCTCTGCGTGCCAGCAGCACTATCAATCTCAAACCAGATAAGGATGTTGAAAAATTTGTCCAAAAGGTTACTCGGGAATTTAACAAACTCAATTTAGCAGGAATTTTGCTGCGCTTGAGTCCTGGTCAGGTACGCGGTTTAATCTTGAGTAATACCCCAGCGCAAGGTTCAGAAGTTGATGTTATTCTGCAAGGTAACAATGAACAAAACTTACAGCAAGCAAGTAGGCAACTGCTGCAAGCTTTAGAAGAAAAGGCTACACTCGCTAGATTTCGACCAGATGCTGATCCGCGTCAACCAGAAGTACAAATTCGTCCTGACTGGGAAAGAGTTGCAACTTTGGGACTAACAGCGCAACAAATTGGTGAAACAATTCAAACTGCTATTGAAGGTTCAGTTCCCACGCAAATTCAACGCGGTAACCGCCTAGTTGATGTGCGTGTAGAGTTAAATCAAGAAGCAATTGAGCGTCCTTCTCAGTTACAAGGATTACCGCTATTTACACAAAATAACCAACAAGTCCGCCTTTCGGACGTTGCGCGTATTGAAGAAGGTCAAGCACCAGGAGAGGTTCAGCGAATTAACCAACGTCAAGTTTTTGTGATTGCAGGGAACTTAAGCGAGGGAGCTAGTTTGGGTGACGCCCTTGCACAAGTAAACGAAATAGTCAAGGGTATTAAGTTGCCTGATGGCGTTACAATTGTACCAAGTTCCGCACAGGAAACGAATCAGCAGTTACAAAACTCATTGAAAACTATGGGTGCGCTAGCGACGTTCTTAATTTTCGTCGTCATGGCTGTGCAATACAACTCGCTGATTGACCCTTTAATCATTATGTTGACTGTACCACTCGCTTTAGCTGGAGGGATTTTTGGACTTTACGTCACTAAAACAGCCATTGGTGCAACGGTGATAGTCGGTGCGGTGCTGTTGGTGGGTATTGTGGTGAACGCGGGAATTCTCATGGTAGAACTGGCAAACCAAATTCGTGAGGAGGAAGGTTGCGATCGCCGCACTGCCATTCTCAAAGCTGCCCCTCAACGTTTGCGTCCGATTATGATGACCACAGTCACGACTATCTTGGGGCTGTTCCCCTTAGCTTTGGGTATTGGCGAAGGTTCGGAGTTTTTGCAGCCATTGGGGATTGTTGTGTTTTTTGGGATGGCGATCGCCACACTGCTAACACTATTTCTCATCCCCTGTTTTTACATTCTGCTGCACGATGTACTGGGTGGGAAATGGGCAAAGCCGGTGTTCGGTAGGCTGGGTAAGTTGAGGAAATGGTGAGCCACTCCGTTGGGGTAACCAGCCTTTGTTGCTGTGACTCCCAAGGAGCTTGGTGATAGCTTAGATGAAATTGAAAAGCAACTTCAACCTGTATCGTTTCTATCTACAACCCGTGAGCCTAAAAGCATACAGAAAAAAGTAGGAAAAGCTATTGAAACTAAAAACACCTTACAAAACAAACAATATGATTTAAATGCGGAAAAAAACAAAGAACTCACAGCGCAACTTAAGCTCAAGCCCAGTCTTCGGAAGTATCGGTTTGAATATGCAGAAGTCGAACTTAAGTCCTCTAGACTATTCGGATTCGTAAAAAAACCAATCATCAACGCTCGTCGCAAGGAGGCTAGCTATTTTGTTGAAGATTTGGGTGGTGGAGTGGAATTGGAGATGATCGCCATTGCTAATGGAAATTTTTTTATGGGATCATCTGAACAAATAAATGCAAGTAGCTCAGAATATCCTCAACATCCGGTATCTGTTAATTCCTTTTTTATAGGGAAATATCCCATTACTCAAAAACAATGGAAAGCTGTAGCCTGCTTACCACAGATCAATCGCCCCTTGGTAGTTGATTGTTCTAAATTCAAGGGAGACAGCTATCCTGTAGAACAAGTTTGCTGGGACGATGCTGTTGAATTCTGCGATCGCCTTTCCCAAAAGACAGATCGCTACTACCGATTACCCAGTGAAGCTGAATGGGAATATGCCTGTCGTGCTGGGACTAAAACTTTATTTTACTTTGGAGATATTATTACTCCTGATTTAGCGAACTATAAAGATTGTGAAGATCTTAAATTTTCAAGAGGAGTTTTTCCTAATCAAACTACTCCTGTTGATAACTTCAAGTTTGCAAACACATTCGGATTATATGATATGCATGGGTTAGTTTGGGAGTGGTGCATGGATCACTGGCATAATAGCTATAACAAAGCGCCCAATGATGGTACGGCATGGCTCAATGATAGAGATAGCCAACTTCGTGTAATTAGAGGAGGTTCTTGGGCTGATCCTCCAGGAAATTGTCGTTCAGCATCTCGCAAAAAGGCTCGAATTGATGAACAAGGAACTTACCTCGGCTTTCGAGTAGTTTTTTCTTAAATAAATGTTCGCAAAAGAGAAACTAAATCGATATCGGTTGAAGTTGAATAATGGTTCGTCTACCTAAAGCAAAAAATGAAACTATCTAACCTTACGCTATTTGTAATAGTTTTAATTATTGCTGGAATAATTTTACTTGTAACTGGGAAGAAAAAAGAGAAAGAAACCAGCTATGTTCGTCCTTACAAAAAAACAATAACTGTCCCGGGACATTCTAGAAGCAAACCCAAAAACAAGAGGAAAAATCGTCGTAGCGGTAAACGATGAGACGATTAAAATTGCGATTCAAGCAAGCAGGCTCAACGTTTGCGTCCGATTATGATGACTACAGTCACGACTATCTTGGGGCTGTTCCCCTTAGCTTTGGGTATTGGTGAAGGTTCAGAGTTTTTACAGCCATTGGGGATTGTTGTGTTTTTTGGGATGGCGAATGCCTGCGGCACGCTACGCGAACGCCACAATGCTAACACTATTTCTCATCCCCTGTTTTTACATTCTGCTGCACGATGTACTGGGTGGGAAATGGGCAAAGCCGGTGTTCGGTAGGCTGGATAAGTTGAGGAAATGGTGAGCCACTCCGTTCTTTTCTCCACTCCTGCTTCTGTTGTTCTTCTTCCTCGGTGCTTGCAAGGGGATAGATACCGACACTACCGAACCGTATTGCCTGACTACCTGCTTGGTTTGACGAATTCCTAAACCTTTGTACGGTCAGTTAAGATTTCGTATCCATTGTCAGTCACAAGCAATGTATGTTCAAACTGAGCAGCTAAAGATTTGTCTAATGTGACTACAGTCCAACGGTCTGATAGAGTACGGGTCACTTTAGAACCAGCAGTCACAATGGGTTCGATTGTCAATGTCATTCCAGCTCGGAGTTTCACATTTGGCATTTCACGAGTACGAAAGTTGAACACTGAAGGTTCTTCGTGCATGTTGCGACCAATCCCGTGCCCAGTGTAGTTTTCAAGAACACTCAAGCCATGTGCCTCTACATAGTCTTGAACAGCGCCCGCAATATCCATCAGATACGCTCCTGCTTTGACTTGTTCAATTCCCTTGTAGAGTGCCTCTTCGGCAACCTGAATGAACTTTTCTGTCTTTGGGGGCACCTTACCCACGGCAATAGTGATACAAGAATCACCGTGAAAGTTCTGATAACAAGCTGCTGTGTCAACCTTCAAAACATCTCCAGAACGAATCATCCGCTTACAACTGGGGATGCCATGCACGGCTTCATGATTAATCGAAGCGCAGATAGAGCCAGGAAAGCCGTGGTATCCCTTGAAACTGGGTGCTGCGTCCATTTCTCGGATGCGTTTCTCTGCGTAAGCATCTAAGTCACCAGTCGTCATCCCAGGTTGCACTATTTGAGAAATCTCTTTGAGCACAGTTGCAACAATCGAAGCTGCTTGACGCATAATTTCAATTTCACGTTGAGACTTGACGCTGATACCACGACTTTGCCGTTGAGTAACGGGCTGGGTGAAGAGGTTATCAAGGATATTCATACCGAGAGAGGTAAAATTTAACTATGCTATTGTAGCATAGCTTAGCTTATATAAATATAAGACAATAAAAGCTATAGTAAAATGCTATGGTAAGTACTATCTACGCAATACATAAATTTTGAAATGGGCGGCAAAACTCTATTGTCTGGTGTAACAACCTACATTTCCCCGGAACTGAAAGCAGAGTTAGAGGCATGGGCACAAGAGGAAGAACGCTCTATTTCCTGGCTTCTTGCCAAACTGATTGAAAATAAACTTCAGGAACGACGACAAAAAGTATCACAAGCGTTGATTGCGGGCAACCAGGATTAGCGATCGCCCCCTCAGCAAAAATCTTGTTATTCTACCGGTTGTCACAACTATACGGTCTTCCTCGTCTAATTTAATGAGTCCTTTATGGAAGTAGACGAGGAGGAATTATGACGGTGCAAAGAATTGACCTAAAAACCGTTGAGCCTGCTGCCTATAAAGCAATGTTTGAGCTAGAGAAGTATCTTGCAGCAAGCAGGCTTAGTAAAACCTTGGTGGAATTGATCAAAATCCGGGCGTCTCAAATCAATGGTTGTGCCTTTTGCATCGATATGCACACGAAAGACGCTAGACATCACGGCGAAAGCGAGCAACGGATTTATGCGTTGAATGCTTGGCACGAAACTCAATTTTTCACGCCTGAAGAACGAGCCGTGTTGGCATTAACTGAGGCTGTAACCATGATTACGAAAAACCACGTTCCCAATGACGTGTATGAGGAAGTCAGTCATTATTTTGATGCCAACCAAATTGCACAAATCCTCATGGCAATTGTTGCGATCAATGGATGGAATCGAATAGCGATCGCCACACAGATGATTCCAGGTAGCTATCAGATACAAATACAAAAATCAGCCTAGGAGGTACATTATGACACGTCAAATTGCATGGTATGGAACAGCAGCAGTCATTGTTCATACCATCGTTAATATTCTACACGCGTTAGCACACGTATCGATTCCGGTTCCTGTCACTCCTAGTCAGGCAGTGTTTATTGTTACAGTTATCCTGACTGTTCCACTTGTGGCAATGGTACTCCTGTGGACACCATTGAGTCGCATGGGTGTTGTTCTATTGCTGGTTTCGATGTTGGGATCGCTAATTTTTGGCGTGTACAATCATTTCATTGCTATTAGCCCAGATCACATCTCTCAAATCCCACCTGGCAATTGGCAACTCCTATTCCAAGTCACGGCTGTCCTGCTTTTCCTCACTGAACTGTTAGGCTGTGGCGTAGGAGTGTGGGCAATACAAAAGCTACGAGATGAAGAGAGAATAGCATGAATCGGCTAGAGGAGTTCAACCAACATCGTCCTTTCCTGTTCTCAATCGCTTACCGAATGCTGGGCAGTGTGGTTGATGCAGAAGATATGGTACAGGAAACCTTTTTGCGATGGCAGCAAGTGGCAGAAGACACCGTACAATCTGCCAAAGCGTATCTCTCCAGCATTATCACACGACTCTGCATCGACCACCTGCGTTCTGCCCGTGTCCAACGAGAGCAATATGTGGGACCTTGGCTTCCAGAACCCATTCTTACCGAACAGATGCCAGATCCAGCAAAGACAGTCGAATTGGTAGATACTCTCTCAACCGCTTTTCTCGTATTACTAGAAACGCTCTCGCCCTTGGAACGGGCAGTTTTTTTGCTGCGGGAAGTGTTTGATTATGACTATGAGGAAATTGGACAAATTGTAGATAAAAGTCCAACGAACTGTCGGCAAATTGTGCGACGAGCAAAGCAGCATTTAACATCTAGGCGACCTCGTTTTGAAGTTTCATTACACAGCCGAGAACAGATGACCGAGAAATTCCTGCAAGCTTGCAATGTCGGAGACTTGCAAGGATTGATTGGTTTGCTAGCAGAAGACATTACCCTTTGGTCAGATGGTGGTGGTCAGGTGACAGCCGCATTGAAGCCACTACATGGAAGTGTTAAGGTTGCTAAATTCTTGCTGGCAATTCGGAGCAAGAAACTTGCAAATTATGTGTCTCGAATTGCTAAGGTTAATGACCAACCAGGCATTATTAACTATATTGGCGTTCGCGTAGGGGCTACTTTGCAGTATCATCTTCACAGTGTTATGACATTTGATTTTAAGGATGAGCGGATTCAATCTGTTTTTATTGTTGTGAATCCAGACAAACTCAAACAATTGGCTGACTCAAATATCAAATGTCAATTAGCACAGCCTCACTGAGTACACGTCGAACTTCAGGTTAAATGTGGTGATGTTACTGTCTTTTTTGATTGTGAAGATTGTGGGCGATCGCTGAAGATGATCGCAAAAGGTGATATTCTTTAATCTCTGACCATTTGTTGGTCTCCTGTATATTTTTGCTCCCGCGCCTTCGCTTCACCTGGCGCGGGATTTTTCTTTTTTACCTGCCCATCACCCGGCTTTCGCCATTACCTGGCAGTAGTCCCGCGCCTCCTCAACACAGAAAGTAACTTTTATATTCGAGGAAAGCGTGTGCCAAAACTTTGCGTGCGCGTTCGCCCTCTGGGCGTGCGCTTGCGCTTACGCATATCGCATTGGTGACAAAGCACGCGCTGTAACGATTGCAGCCCCCAGAGTTTGGGTTACTGGTGGTTAGGGAGAGGAAGAAGGGGTGTTAGGGTGTTAGGGTGTTAGGGGTAAGAGTATTTTACTTTCTTCCCCTAAATTTCGCTCATTGTGGAAACTAACTACACGTCACTATAAAAAGGGGTCGCAAATCAAAATTTTGACGACCCTAGACAAAGTTTATCCAACCAGCGAATTCCGTACCTCATTTATGGTGGGCTGTACTAACGAATAAATCATTTCCCCTACACCCCTACACCCCTGCACCCTTACACCCGCGCGTTCATTCCCCTACACCCCTACACCCTTACACCCCTAATTGTTGACGTTGTGGTTAAAAATTCTCTATTTTAAATGACTAGACTGTAAAGTAGTTATGGATTTATTATTGTTGATTGTGGATTTTTTTCCGGGACTATGAATACTCAAGAGATCATCCGCTCAATTGAAGCGGAACAACTAAAATCTAATTTGCCTGAAATATTTGTAGGCGATACTGTCAAAGTCGGAGTCAAAATTAAGGAAGGCGACAAATACCGCATACAACCCTATGAAGGAGTCGTGATTGGTAAGCGCAATGGCGGTATTAATCAAACGATTACTGTTCGTCGTGTTTTCCAAGGTGTGGGAGTTGAACGAGTGTTCCTTGTGCATTCTCCTCGCATAGACAACATCAAAGTCTTGCGTCGTGGTAAGGTAAGGCGTGCTAAACTTTATTATCTGCGTAAGCGTGTTGGTAAAGCTACCCGAATCAAGCAGCGTTTTGACCGCGCTTTATAATTCAACAAAGCAAGATATGGGAAGGGTTCAACAAAAAGCGGCAGCAGCCGCTCATTTGTTCCCTGAATCAAGCTCAAAGAAAAAAATTGCCAAGTTGTGTTAAAATGGGTTAGATTAAGTGCAATAACTGAATAAAAGCCAGCCTGTGCGCTCTTAGTTCAGTTGGTAGAACGCAGGTCTCCAAAACCTGATGTCGGGGGTTCAAGTCCTCCAGGGCGCGCTGTCACAAAAAAACCCGAAAATTATGCAACATCTGCTAAAAGAGCAGCATGATTGAAAATTTCGGGTATAATTTTTGTGTGTACAGCTTATTGCTTCGTCGGACAAGTTAAGTTTGAATACTAAATCTTAACAAAAGGTAAAAATTAACGCTTAACAGTTGTTTGTATCAGGAATAAGGGGAGAGAAGCGACGTGACTAAAAAAAACGAAGCAGAAATAACAGAGTCAAGCAATGGGTCTGGCGTAACGAACTTTGTAAATGGGATAAAAGAAGAGTTCGACAAAGTGGTTTGGCCCAGTCGCAAGCAGCTAGTGAGTGAATCAGCGGCTGTACTGTTAATGGTGACTCTCTCCGCATCTCTGATATTTTTGGTAGATAGATTATTTACTTGGGCAGCACAACAGGTGTTCGGATGAGTTTTGCAACAGACGGAGATTACAATGCGACGCTGCAGTCAGAGGATGCCGCAGATACAGCGTCAGAAGCTTCTCACGAAGCCCGCTGGTATGCAGTGCAAGTAGCCTCTGGCTGTGAGAAGCGTGTCAAGACAAACTTAGAGCAGCGGATTCAGACCTTCGATTTATCTGAGAAAATCCTTCAAGTGGAAATTCCACACACACCAGCCGTAAAAATCCGTAAAGACGGTAGTCGCCAGCATACGGAAGAGAAAGTTTTCCCGGGCTATGTGCTGGTAAGGATGATGATGGACGATGATAGCTGGCAGGTAGTAAGAAATACTACTCATGTGATAAATTTCGTGGGAGCAGAACAAAAGCGTGGCACTGGCAAAGGTCGCGGTCACGTAAAACCAATGCCCCTAGGTCATACAGAAGTAGAAAGAATCTTCAAACAGACCAGCGAACAAGAGCCAGTCGTCAAGATTGACATGGCTACAGGTGATAAGATAGTCGTGCTTTCTGGTCCGTTTAAAGACTTTGAAGGTGAGGTAATTGAAGTCAGTCCAGAACGGAGTAAACTAAAAGCCTTGCTTTCGATTTTTGGACGGGAAACACCAGTAGAATTGGAATTTAATCAGGTTCAAAAACAGAGCTAAATAAGAATGGCGAAGAAAATCGTAGCGGTCATTAAATTGGCCCTAAATGCTGGTAAAGCCAACCCAGCACCGCCAGTGGGTCCCGCTTTGGGTCAACACGGCGTTAATATCATGATGTTCTGCAAGGAGTACAACGCCAAGACATCTGATCAAGTTGGAACGGTAATTCCTGTAGAAATCTCGGTGTTTGAAGACCGGAGTTTTACATTTGTCCTCAAAACTCCACCTGCATCAGTACTCATTACTAAAGCAGCAAAAATTGACAAAGGCTCCAGTGAACCTAACAAAAGAAAAGTTGGGTCAATTACTAGAGAACAATTGAGGCAAATTGCCCAAACCAAACTGCCGGATCTTAACGCTAATGATGTAGAAGCAGCGATGAACATCATCGAAGGCACTGCAAAAAACATGGGCGTAACAGTTACAGGTTAGTTATAAGTCCTTGGCTTTAGACAATTGACTTAGGACAAATGAAAAATTATTCGGGGGAGAGGTAAAGCCTCGCAATTCACCCCAGGAGAGAGAAAAATGGCAAAAAAACTATCACGCCGAATGCAGGCGTTACTAGGAAAAGTTGAAGAGAGGGATTATACACCCATAGAGGCGTTATCCCTTCTTAAAGAAACAGCAACAGCAAAGTTTCCCGAAGCTGCAGAAGCGCATATCCGCTTAGGCATTGATCCAAAATATACTGATCAACAGCTGCGAACAACAGTCGTACTGCCCAAAGGAACAGGACAAACAGTGCGAGTAGCAGTGATTGCAAGAGGGGAAAAGGTCACAGAAGCAACCAATGCGGGTGCTGATGTTGTTGGTTCAGAAGAACTAATTGACGAAATTCAAAAAGGTAGAATGGACTTTGACAAGCTTATTGCCACACCTGATATTATGCCTCAGGTAGCGAAGCTTGGTAAGTTACTTGGTCCGCGTGGTTTGATGCCGTCACCAAAAGGTGGCACAGTAACATTTGACTTAGGCGGTGCGATCGCAGAATTCAAAGCAGGTAAATTAGAGTTCCGAGCTGACCGGACTGGCATTGTCCATGTTATGTTTGGTAAGGTGTCGTTCTCACCAGAAGACTTACTAGTAAACTTGAAGGCGTTGCAAGAAACAATCGACCGTAACCGTCCTTCAGGAGCTAAAGGTCGTTACTGGCGCACAGTGTATGTCTCTGCCACAATGGGGCCATCAATTAGCGTAGATATTAACGCCCTACGCGATTTGAAACTCACAGAAGCAGCATAATATCGTTATGTCATCGATTAGTACATGACAAACGACAAACAACTGAAGGTTGCTAACAAAATAAAATAGGCAATAGCCCAAGACAGCAGGTGCCATTGGCTTAATGTCCTGCCGAGGTTTTCGCCCCAATTGCTACCAGTGCCACGCATAACAAGCGTGAGTACTGCGGCATAAGGATGATAAGGTATACACGCACTGTATAAGGTGTCTATACCACTAAACCCCGGCTGCGAGAGCTGGGGTTTATTGTTTTTAAGCGATCACTGTCATAGTGGTCAGCAGTTGGCAAAAACCTAACAGCCAATACCTGAAAGCTGATTTGTTAAGGAGGTGAGATGGATGCCTAGAACGATAGAAGACAAAAAAGCAATAGTTACTGAACTCAAAGAAACTTTGAGTCAGTCTCAACTAGCACTGGTGATTGACTACCAAGGACTAACAGTTGCTGAAATCACAGACCTGCGGCGACGCCTGCGTCCCTCTGGTACTGTTTGTAAGGTGACTAAAAACACCCTGATGGGCATTGCCATTAAAGACGACGAAAAATGGCAAGTGTTGTCAGAATTGCTCAAAGGCTCTTCTGCCTTTTTGTTGGTTAAAGACGATTTCTCTGCAGCAATTAAGGCTTACCAAGATTTCCAAAAAGCCAGCAAGAAAACAGAAATTCGCGGCGGCGTTATGGAAGGTCGCCTGCTGCAAGAGCCTGATGTCAAAGCTCTAGGAGATTTGCCATCCAAAGAACAACTCATGGCACAAATTGCCGGAGCGATCAACGCCTTGGCTACCAAGATTGCTGTGGGTATCAACGAGGTTCCCGGTTCGCTGGCTCGTGCCTTGCAGGCTGTCGCTGATCAGGAAAAAGGCGGCGAATCTGAAAGCGCTTCTGACGCTGATCACGAAAAAGGCGGCGAATCTGAAGAAAGTGCTTCCTAGTTAGTTTTAGTGCTAGGCAGAACAACTAACAAATAATTTATCAACATAACAGGAGTTATATCCATGTCTACTGCAACTGATGAAATTTTGGAAAAACTAAAAACCTTGAGCTTGCTGGAAGCATCTGAATTGGTGAAGCAAATTGAAGAAGCCTTTGGCGTCAGTGCTGCAGCACCAGTTGGAGGCTTTATGGCTGCTCCCGGTGGTGGTGCACCTGCTGCTGCTGAACCAGTAGAAGAGCAAACCGAGTTTAACGTCATTCTCGAATCAGTCCCAGCTGATAAGAAGATTGCTGTACTCAAGATTGTACGGGAATTGACAGGCTTGGGTCTCAAAGAAGCCAAAGACTTGGTAGAATCTGCGCCTAAACCAGTTAAGGAAGCGATCGCCAAGGAAGCTGCTGAACAAGCTAAGAAGCAGTTGGAAGATGCTGGCGGTAAGGCAACTGTCAAGTAGTTCATAATTTGTAATTCTTAATTACGAAAAGGCAGCAGTCCAGTAACCAGTTTGGTGTGGGCTGCTGCCTTTTTTTCATTGAGAATAAATCAACGCGGTATTATGGAAAATTACTTGGACAAACAAAAACCAGGGGTAACAAAAAATCTTTGCTTGAACGAGTTGAGAACTTGACTATCAAGTTTCAGTGTCCTAATTTTTTTATTCCGAATTTAAAATTTGTGCAAATCTACCGTTATGAGTCTTTCACCTCTAGACTTACTGAATATTACCTTTCGCTCCTTGGGTAAAAACCCTTTGCGTTCTGCCCTAACAGCTTTAGGAGTGTTTATGGGTGTGGCTGCTGTTAGTGCTACACTTCAAGTGGGTAACATCAGTCGGGCAGTTATTGGTCAACAACTAGCAAAACGAGGCGCACCTCAAGCCTCAATCTATCCAGAGTGGGATTCAGGTGGTCGAACCACCCCACTTAAATTGGAAGACATGGAATTCTTACAAAAACGGCTGGTGGGCTTGCGGGCAATCAGTGCTTTTAATTGGGCTGGTTCTCTGCCAACCATATTTCAGGATAAGGAATTAACTCCACCTATGTCACCTGTTTCCCAAGGTTTTTTGCTGACTTCAGGAAAAGCACTGGTTTCGGGACGATTCTTTAGCGCTGAAGATTTTGCCAGCTACCGACCAGTGGTTGTTATCGATAAACTGTTGGCAGAACAACTTTTCGGTGGGCAAAAACCTCTGGGTCAGATGATTTACGCTGGGGACAGACCTTATGTAGTCGTGGGGGTAGTGGCGACAAGTCTGGATGAAAATGCACCTCCTAGTGGTCAACTTTATGTACCAATGTCTGTTTATAACGCCCTGACTGGTAGCCGCGATATTGGTAGTATCCAAATGCGTCCTTACAAACTCCAAGACGTGGAAAACTTGAGCAATCAAGCTGAAGAACTGCTAAAGCAGCGATTCCCCAGTCAAAAATTTAAGTCTTGGAACAATGTATCAGACATCCTAGAACAGCAGAAAACCCTTGAGATGGCGTCCCAAGGACTTGCAGTGGTAGGAGTAATCGCGCTATTGGTTGGCGGTGTGGGGATTGCGAATATCATGATTGCTTCAGTGGCGGAACGAACCGCTGAAATTGGTTTGAGACGGGCAATAGGAGCAACCCAGCAAGAAATCATGCTGCAATTTATTCTGGAGGCTACGCTTTTGAGTCTGATTGGAGGAACTGTTGGTCTTGGGGTAGTGCATGGATTAACAATTGTAGTCACCAATACCTTTAACTTGCCCTACGAGTTTGACGGGTCCATTGCAAGACTAGCGTTGGGTTCAGCACTCGTGGTGGGGGTAGGAGCCAGTTTGACCCCCGCCCTGCGAGCAAGCCAAATCGATCCAGTCAAAGCCTTACGCTCAGAATAATTTCACGGTGATTTAGATTTTGGTACTGGGGAAGCTGTGCCTCTTGTTGAGAATCTTAACAATGTTTCAATTCATAATATTTCTTATTTAGCTACAGTTGCGGCGGATAGTATAGCAGTCGCCAGGTAGATTAGGACACGAACTAATGAGAAAACATGGTCACCAAGAGACTTTCAAGTCTGTTAAGCGTTCCCTGCTATATTGGCAAATCCAACTTCGGGTGGGCAGTGGCTGCCCTAGAGATTAAGATTTTTAGTAATTTGCCAAGAACCTATCCGAACTGTAGTAATGTATATCCTTTTCTGTTTTTAGTTCTAACTAAAGCGTATTGATTTTTAACGTATTTATGCCTTGAAGTTGTGTTACACAACTTTACATAGAGACTGAGCAAATATCTGTTTTTAGAGCCATTGATCGCTATAGTGTTGAGAATTGTTAAAAATCAAAGTTTCAAGTAAAGTTTATTTTCTTTTCATGCGAAAAGAAACTAAATACTGTTAGCCTGTGAATTAAGATAAGCATTAATTAAATTGTAATTACAGATATTTTTAGATTCTTAGCCAAGCCAAATAGTTCTTGAATAATCTTTAGTTTTATACCAATTAATAGACTTCTCGCCAAAAACCCTAAAAAATTATATTCAGTTTCTAAACCTTATGCTGATTCCACTTTCCAGCCCAAACATGAAACATTATCATAATGAATGGATTGAAGAATGGTGCCAAGAAAATGGCTGGACAGATTTATTTGAAGAGCGGCGTAATAACTATTGGGCATTTCCTCCTGGGGCAGTTATGCCGGAGCCAATTCCTACCCATACGTTGAGATTGATAAAAACTCAAAAGGGATTGACATCTCAGGAAAAATTTTGGTCAATCTCAGCACTATTTGGGACAATTGTAGCCGTCGTTTCTACTTACTTATTAAAATGTCCAATACCTCTGGTTTTAGCTTTTGCTTTTGATGCAGTGACGGCAGCGCAACTTGAGGTAGAGTGATCTCAAGAATAAGTCATTTTCAGTAGTACTGAGTGTTGTAGACGCCACAGAATAATTGACACACAGTATTTTGCTTGGGGGCTATTTTTATGATGTGCTGGGATTAATAGCTAAGATTTAGATAAGTAAAAGCGTTCTCCTTAAAGGGGGGGCGTTTTTTGCATTTCTTGTTTTAGGGAGATTCAAAAAAATAAATCTCTAGCCTCAGTCCACAGGAGAAGGGCTTTGCGGAGTATGGTTGATTGTGGACGTAGCTGGTGATTAGTTTTAAAGCAGCTGGAGATTGATTTACGCACTATGTGTCTTAGCTGCTTTTGTCAGCTTCGTTTCGATCTCCAACTTGTAAAAAGAAAGACATCCTGAAAATACCTTACCTTAAAGTGTTAACCAGTGGAATGTGATCAAGAAGAATGTGAAATAAAATACTATATTGATTGATAAGATGTAGTGTAAACCACATTTATTTTGCTATAAAAGCATAACTAAATTACTAAAAAATCATTGTTGATAAATAATTATCCTATGCGACAATTCAATCTACAGAATGTGGAAAATACTCTACATATAAGAAAAAAAAGGAACTTAAATCTATGGATCTCTTATCTGAATCTGCCTTAGACAATCTTCAAGCTTCCCAATCTACATTCAACTTTGGTACTCCACAAGACATCATTAGTGGCGCAAACTTCCAAGGAAGCGGTAGTTCCATCTTTACAGTCAACAGCATTGCCGATGTGGTGGATGATGGTGATGGGGTGACGACGTTGCGTGAAGCGATTAATTTTGCAAACGCGCTGATTGGAGAAGACTCAATTGTGTTTGACTATTCGGTGTTTGCCTCTGCACAGACGATTACTTTAAGCCTGGGACAACTGAGTATCACCGACAGCTTGAAGATCAACGGCTTAGTCGATCCATTGACAGGTACAGACTTATTAACGATTAGTGGCAACAACGCGTCACGGGTGTTTGAGATTGGAACGGGAGCAACAGTCAACCTTTCGGGGTTGATTATTGCTGATGGCAAGGTGATGGATGACAACGGTGCTGGGATTAAAAACAGTGGCACTCTCACCTTAGACAACAGTATTGTTCGCAATAACACCGCGACAACTCTGAACTCGAACAATGCTTCTGGTGGGGGTATTTACAATATAGGCATCCTGACGGTGAACAACAGCACCTTCAGTGGCAACTCAGCAAACGGCAGTTCGACCATCATCAATAGTTTGACCTTCAATAACAGCGGCTTTGGCGGCGGTATTTACAACACAGGCACCCTGACGGTGAGCGACAGTATCCTCAGCAGCAACTCGGTAAGTGGGCCCAACAGCGGTAGGGGCGGCGGCATTTACAACACGGGCATCGTAACGGTGAGCAACAGCACCCTCAGTGACAACTCAGCAAGCGGCACCACATTCACCAGTGCCAACGGCTTTGGCGGGGGTATTTACAACACAGGCATCGTAACGGTGAGCGACAGTACCCTCAGCAGCAACTCGGTAAGAGGGGATTGGACACGTGGGGGCGGCATCTATAACGACAATGGAACCTTTCAGGTGAACAATAGCACCCTCACTGGCAACTTGGCAGACGGCGCTAATGGCAGCAACGGAGGCGGCATGTATAATGACAGTGGCAGCCTGACAGTGAACAATAGCACCCTCACTGACAACTTGGCAAGCGGCGGTTATCTTGTCGGCATCGGCGGCGGCATCGCTAACAGTAGTGGCACAGTCATGGTAAATAATAGCACCCTCACTGGCAACAGAGCACGCGGAAGGGGTGCTGAAGGCGGCGGCATTAACAACGACAGTGGCACATTTCAGGTGAACAATAGCACCCTCACTGGCAACTCCGCAGGAAACGGCGGCAGGTTTGGCATCGGCGGCGGCATTAACAACGCGGGCACGCTAACGGTGAGCAACAGCACTATAAGCAATAACTTGACAACTACCTCCTTCTTCAACTTGGGCGGCGGCGGCGGCATCCATAACACTGGCACTCTTGAGGTTCGCGACAGCGCCATCACCGACAACTCCGCAGTCCAAAGCGGTGGCGGCATCAATAACCGTGGCGGCACTGTGACAGTGAACAACAGCAACCTCAGTGGCAATTCGGTCAGCGGCGGCAGCTTCTCCCCTGGTGGCGGCGGCATCTCTAACAATGGTGGCACTCTTGAGGTGAGGAATAGTGCCATCAGTGGTAACTCAGTAACTGGGGATAGCACAGGCAGTGGCGGCGGTATTTACAACACAGGTACGCTTCAGGTGAGCGACACTACCCTCAGCAGCAACTCGGTAAGTGGGCGTAACGCAAGTGGCGGCGGCATCTCTAACGACAATGGCACCCTTCAGGTGAACAATAGCACCCTCAGTGGCAACTCAGTAAACGGCAGTTTGACCACCGATAACAACGCCTATGGTTGCGGTATTTACAACACAGGCATCGCAACGGTTAACAATAGTACCCTAAATGACAATAAAGCAAACAGCAATAATCCCAGCAGGGGCGGCGGCATCTATAACGAAAGCGGTACTCTTGAAGTCAACTACAGTACCATAAGTGCCAACAAAGCAACCAGCAATTCTGCCAATCCCAGTGGCGGTGGTATCTATAACGAAAGCGGTACCGTGATGGTGAAGTACAGCAGTTTGAATGACAACTTCACACAGGGCTTCAGGGATAGCGGTGCTGGTGGCGGTATCTATAACAGCAGCGGCATTCTTGAGGTGATTCATAGTAATATCACCGGCAACTCAGCAAGCGATGGCGGCGGTATCTTTAACGGTGGCACTGTTAAGGTCAGCAACAGCAGCATCAGCGGTAACCCGTCAATTCAGAGGACCTTCTTCTTCCGTGGCGGCGGCATCTCTAACACTGGCACTCTTGAGGTCAGCGACAGCAGCATCAGCGATAACTTGGTCGGACGCAGCTTCATACCAACCTATGGCGGCGGTATCTTTAACAGCGGCACTTTGAGGGTCACCAACAGCACCATCTCCGGCAACTTGCCAAGTGGTAGCTTTTTATCTGGCGGCGGTATTTATAACAGTGATGGCACTGTTGAGGTGAGCAACAGCGCCATCTCCAGCAACTCAGCAAGCCAAGATGGCGGCGGTATCTATAACGCCGGTGGATCCAACAAATCTACTGTAACAGTGACCAACAGCGCCATAGACAACAACTCGGCAACCAACAATGGCGGTGGTATCGCCAACTTCAGCGGCACCATTGAAGTCAGCAATAGCACTCTCCGTGGTAACATGGTAGAAAATAACGGTGGCGGTATATATAATAATGCTTCTCTGACACTAGTGTTCAGTACGAGCACGCTCAACCAAGCCGCAAATGGTGGAGGTGTGTTCAATAATACTTCTGGGACAGCCAGAGTGGGAAACACGATTATTGCCGCTAACCTCGTCAGTTCGGGTGGTGTCAACCCCGATGTGGCAGGCAACTTCATCAGCGATGGCTACAACTTGATTGGGGACAGTACTGGCAGCAGTGGATTTGGAGCCACAGGAGATATAATCGATACCACGATCAACCTGATCGCTTCTGGTGTAAACAGTGACGAAGCTGATATTGAGGCGTTGGAATTTTCCATTGCCTGATGGATATAGCGCAATATGGTGAGTCCAGCGCTGCGGGAGGGTCTCCCTCGTGCCGGCTCTGGCGAACCCTCCGGGTTGCTGTTAAGGATTGATCCTAAACTAGCCCTCCTTAAAAAGGAGGGAACTAAGCCCCTTTTTAAGGGGTTGGGGAATCTTACAAAACTAAATACCATTAACAGCAACTGTATTGGGGACTCCGAAGTCCCCGTTGTAAGCCCTCAACGGCTTACAGCCCTCTCTCACCTTCTAGCTGTGGGATGTGAATTATCGATATAACCAAACACGCAACAGCGAAAGCAACTGTTCAATGTCTACAGGTTTGGTAATATAATCTGATGCGCCTGCTTCAATACACTTTTCTCTGTCACCTTGCATTGCCTTTGCGGTGAGTGCGATGATTGGCAGGGATTTAAACTGATTGTTCTGCCGAATTAGGCGCGTTGTTTCGTAACCATCCATTTGTGGCATCATAATATCCATCAAAATAACATCAATGTCTGGTGTGTTTTGCAAAACTTCAATGCCATCTCTACCATTTTCGGCATATAAAATCTGCATTTGATAACGTTCTAGCATGCTCGTGAGGGCAAAGATATTGCGCATATCGTCATCTACGATGAGAACTTTTTTACCCGCAAGTACAGGATCATTGGAATGCAACTGTTCTAAAATTTGTCGCTTGGGCGCAGGCAAATTTGCTTGAACTCTATGCAGGAATAAGGCTGTTTCATCAAGAAGACGTTCAGGCGATCGCACATCTTTTATAATAATCGTCTCTGCCAAGCGCCTCAGTTGAGTGTCTTCTGCCCGACTCAACTCTCTTGCGGTATAAACAATAATTGGTAGTGCTTGACCATTGGGATGCTGTTTGATTCTTGTGATCAGTTCAAACCCGCTCATGTCAGGCAGACCCAAATCGAGAACGACACAATCATAATACTGGTTTTGTATCGCTTCTAGCGCCTCGCCAGCAGTTTTCACACCAGTCATTGCAACATCTGTGTTACCAATCAATTCCATAATACTATGGCGTTGATTATCGTCGTCTTCCACAATCAGCAGATTCTTGACTGGGCGTTCAACAAAACCTTTAATATTGCTGAGTGCTTCAGACAAGACCTCAGTGCTGATGGGCTTTTGCATATAAGCAATTGCACCTAGTTGCAATCCGCGCTGTCGCCCTTCCTCAACAGTCATGATATGTACTGGAATATGACGGGTGCTTGGATCATGCTTGAGGCGATCCAGTACCGTCCAACCATCCATTCCTGGTAGGCGGATATCCAAAATGATCGCTGAAGGCTGAAATTGTTGTGCCAGTGCTAACCCCCCGCTACCATTATGGGCAACAATAACTTTAAATTCTTGTTGCCGTGCCATGTCTAAAAGGATACGGGCAAAATTGATGTCATCTTCAATTATAAGAAGTATGCGTTCGCCTTGTTCAATATTGCCTCTGTCGTCGGTGAGGGGAGTTAGGGAGTGAGGAAATGAGAGAGTGTTAGCGAAGCGAGGCGTAGGCTGGGAGGGAGGGAGTAAGGGAGAAAGTTCTAATTTTGAATTGATTTGTTCTGCTTCCTGAGGTAAGTACAGTGTAAAAGTACTACCTTCCCCAAGACGACTGTGAAGTTTAATTTCTCCACCAAGAAGACGGGTGATTTCGCGACTCACCGATAAGCCTAACCCCGTACCGCCATATCTGCGACTGGTGGTGCCATCAGCTTGTTGAAACGCCTCGAAAATTATCTTTTGCTTATCTACAGCAATGCCAATGCCCGTATCGCTGACTGCAAATGCTATCACAGTTTGAGCGCGATTCAAACTTTCCTGGTCATGACTCCACCCTTGTGTTGTCACAAACACCTGCAAGCCGACTTCTCCACGATCTGTAAATTTAAAAGCATTGGCAAGGAGATTTTTTAAAACTTGTTGTAAACGCTTTGCATCAGTGTAGATGCTTCTTGGCAGTTCGGGGGCGAATTTGATCGTGAAATTCAGCCCTTTATCAATCGCGATTTGTCGAAAAGTTCGCTCAACGTTTTCTTGCAATTCTGCAAGCAGCATCTGCTCAATGTCAATTGACATTGTTCCAGATTCAATTTTTGCCAAATCCAAAATGTCATTGATCAGCGTCAAAAGGTCGTTTCCTGACGAGTAGATCGTACGACTATACTCGACTTGTTTAGCTGTGAGATTTTTGTCAACGTTATCTGTGAGCAATTTCGCCAAAATCAACAAGCTATTTAGCGGTGTGCGTAGTTCATGGGACATGTTCGCCAGAAACTCAGACTTATATTTTGACGAAAGTGCAAGTTGTTCGGCTTGCTCTTTTAAATCTAGGCTTGCTTGTTCAATTTCATTATTTTTGCGCTCAACTTCTTTGTTTTGCAAAGCTAATAATTCCGATCTTTCTTCTAGTTCAGCGTTCGTCGCTTGTAATTCTTCTTGCTGTTTTCTCAATAAATCCTCGGAGGACTGGAGCGATTTTGCTTGTTGTTCTAGGCGGTTGTTTGTTTCCCTGAGTTCGCTTTGCTGACTTTGTAACTCCTGTGCCAAAGACTGGGACTGTTTGAGTAACTCTTCAGTACGCATACTGGCAGCGATGGTGTTTAATACAATCGCGATGCTTTCGGTAAGTTGGTCGAAGAATGACAAATGAATTTCGTTAAAGCGTCGGAATGAGGCTAGTTCAATCACTGCTGTGACTTGTCCTTCAAATAGGACAGGTAACACAACAACATTCAGCGGAGTCGCTTCACCTAAGCCAGAACTAATTTTGATATAGTCGTGCGGTACCTCTGTCAGCAGAATTCGTTCTTTTTCCAAAGCGCATTGTCCGACCAAACCTTCACCCAACTGAAAGCGGTTTGCAAGATGCTTGCGCTCACGGTAAGCGTAGCTGCTGAGTAATTTTAAGTACTTAATATCTACTGTAATATCCATGATAAAAAAGACACCCTGCGAAGCCCCAACCAGCGGTGCTAACTCCGAGAGAATCAGTTTAGACACCGTTTCAAGGTCACGCTGACCTTGAAGCATGCGGGTGAACTTGGTTAAGTTAGTTTTCAACCAGTCTTGTTCAGTGTTTTTCTGCGTTGTCTCGCGCAGGTTAGCAATCATTTGGTTGATGTAGTCTTTCAGCATGGCGACTTCACCTTGCGCCTCGACGGAAATTGACCGCGTTAAGTCGCCTTTGGTGACAGCAGTTGCGACTTCGGCGATCGCCCGTAATTGAGTGGTGAGGGTAGCAGCCAGTTCATTCACGTTGTCGGTCAAATCTTTCCAAGTTCCCGCAGCCCCCGGCACTTTGGCTTGTCCACCCAACTTACCTTCAATCCCCACTTCACGTGCTACAGTTGTGACTTGGTTGGCAAACGTCGCCAGAGTACCAATCATCTCATTAATCGTTTCTGCCAAAGTTTCAATTTCTCCCTTGGCATCTAGCGTGAGTTTCTGTTTCAAGTTACCATTAGCAACCGCCGTCACAACTTTCGCTATACCCCGCACTTGTGCCGTCAAGTTACCCGCCATCGAGTTGACATTATCGGTCAAATCTTTCCAGGTACCTGCCACGCCAACAACCTGCGCTTGACCGCCTAATTTCCCTTCAGTGCCGACTTCCCTCGCAACTCGCGTCACCTCTGAGGCGAAAGACGAAAGCTGATCCACCATCGTGTTGATAGTGTTTTTCAACTCCAAAATCTCTCCTCTCACATCAACAGTGATTTTCTTCGAGAGATCACCATTTGCCACCGCCTTTGTGACTTCGGCAATATTCCGCACTTGTGCCGTCAAGTTACCTGCCATCAAGTTGAAGTTGTCGGTCAAATCTTTCCAAGTGCCTCCTACGCCTCTGACATAGGCTTGTACACCCAGCTTACCTTCAGTTCCCACTTCCCGCGCAACCCGCGTCACTTCCGATGCGAAGGAGTTGAGTTGATCCACCATCGTATTGATGGTGTTTTTTAATTCCAGAATTTCACCTTTAACGTCAACAGTGATTTTCTTCGAGAGGTCACCTGTTGCCACCGCCGTGGTGACTTCGGCAATATTCCGCACTTGTGCAGTTAAAGAACCCGCCATCGAATTCACACTATCAGTCAAGTCCTTCCAAGTGCCAGCAACGCCTCGTACTTCTGCTTGCACACCCAGCTTACCTTCAGTTCCCACTTCCCGCGCAACCCGCGTCACTTCCGACGCAAAGGAATTGAGTTGATCCACCATCGTGTTCACGGTGTTTTTTAACTCCAGAATTTCACCTTTGACTTGCACAGTGATTTTCTTGGAGAGGTCACCAGTTGCTACCGCGGTGGTGACTTCAGCGATGTTTCGCACCTGTGCTGTCAAGGAACCCGCCATGAAGTTGACACTGTCGGTTAAATCTTTCCAAGTGCCAGCAACACCTCTAACATCTGCTTGCACGCCCAGCTTACCTTCACTGCCCACTTCTGTTGCAACCCGCGTCACTTCCGAAGCAAAAGAGTTGAGTTGATCCACCATAATATTAATAGTGTTTTTCAACTCCAAAATTTCCCCTTTCACCTGCACAGTGATTTTCTTAGAAAGATCACCGTTAGCGATCGCCGTCGTCACTTCCGCAATATTCCGTACCTGGGCTGTCAAAGAACCCGCCATAAAGTTGACGCTGTCGGTCAAGTCCTTCCATGTACCAGCACCACCTTTGACATCTGCTTGTACACCCAGCTTACCTTCGGTTCCCACTTCCCTAGCAACTCGTGTCACCTCGCTGGCAAAGGAACTGAGTTGATCGACCATTGTATTGATGGTATTTTTCAGTTCTAAAATTTCGCCTTTGACATCAACAGTTATTTTCTTCGAGAGGTCACCTGTTGCTACCGCCGTAGTCACTTCGGCAATATTCCGTACCTGCGCTGTCAAGGAACCTGCCATGAAGTTGACGCTGTCGGTCAAATCTTTCCAAGTTCCTGCAACGCCTCTCACCTCAGCTTGTACGCCCAGCTTTCCTTCTGCACCGACTTCCCTTGCAACCCGCGTCACTTCTCCAGCGAAGGAACTGAGTTGATCGACCATAATATTGATGGTGTTTTTGAGTTCTAGAATTTCACCTTTAACATCAACAGTGATTTTCTTGGAGAGATCACCATTGGCGATCGCTGTCGTCACTTCTGCAATGTTTCGTACCTGCGCGGTTAAAGAACCCGCCATCAAGTTCACGTTGTCCGTTAAATCCTTCCAAATCCCAGCAACGCCGCGTACTTCTGCTTGCACACCGAGTTTACCTTCGGTTCCCACTTCTCTTGCAACCCGCGTCACCTCAGAAGCGAAGGAGTTGAGTTGATCGACCATCGTGTTGATAGTATTTTTCAACTCCAAAATTTCACCTTTGACATCAACAGTAATTTTCTTGGAGAGATCACCGTTTGCGACTGCTGTTGTCACATCCGCAATATTACGAACTTGTGCGGTTAAGTTTCCCGCCATTAAATTCACACTGTCCGTCAAATCCTTCCAAGTTCCAGCCACACCTGGAACTTCTGCTTTCACCCCCAGCTTACCTTCAGTTCCCACTTCCCTGGCAACTCGTGTGACTTCGCTAGCAAAGGAATTCAACTGACCCACCATTGTATTAACCATTTGGGCAGTTTGGAGAAATTCTCCTTTGAGGGGTCTACCTTCAATTTCTGGTGCAATCGCTTGAGATAAATCACCATTCGCCACCGCCCGGATCACACGCGCTGTTTCCTCTGTCGGCTGAACCAAATCTGTCACCAGGGTGTTGACAGAATCAACACAAACTGACCAAGAACCACGAACATTTCCTAAAGAGGCGCGTTCACTAATTTTGCCATCTTTACCAACAACATGACTAATCCTCTGTAGCTCTGTTGTTAGCCGCTCATTTTGTTCAATAATATCGTTGAGCGTATCGGCTATTTTTCCTGCCATACCAGTTTGGTCTATGGGCATACGGGCAGAAAAGTCACCTTTTTTAACAGCTACCAGCGTTTTCAGCAGCTGTTTTAAATCTAAATTATCGCTTTCTTTGGTTAACTGTTCAGTGGACATAGTGGCGGGCCAAGAATATCTATATTAATTATCTTTGCTATTGCTTGCTATCAGTTCCAATTGCGTTCTTTACACAAAAGGCATACCAAATTATGACGCAAAAAAGAAACTTTGGTCTTCAATAACAAGTTGTGCCAAAGAATATGTCGTATAAAATATAACTAATTTTAAACACTTTCAAAAAAATATTCTAAAAATCTATCTGAGGGATGAAAAGCATCGATCAGTCCGCTGAATTATTTATAATTCCTGCCTTCTTTCACCTTAACCCTAGGCAACTGTACACTGTCCTATTGGGCTGCGTTATATTCTATCCGAGTGAGAACTGGGATAATGGAGCATGACAAATAAGCTGCTTAACAATCGCTATCAAATTATCCAAGTACTAGGTGCGGGTGGATTTGGTGAAACTTTTTTGGCGGAAGATATACATATGCCTTCTCGCCGTCGCTGCGTGATTAAGCAACTCAAACCGATTCACAATAACCCCCAGATTTATCAACTAGTACAACAGAGATTTCAACGCGAAGCAGCGATATTAGAACAGCTAGGTGGAAGCAGTGATCAAATACCAGCTTTATACGCTTATTTTCAGTTAGATGAGCTATTCTACTTAGTTCAGGAGTATATTGAAGGCGATACGCTGACAACTAAACTCAGACAGCAGGGAGTATTTGGTGAAAATACTGTCCGGGAATTATTGGTAACTTTATTACCTGTACTGGAGTACATCCACTCAAAGGGCATTGTCCACCGTGATATCAAACCAGATAACATTATTTTGCGCTCATCAGATCAAAAACCAGTGCTGATTGATTTTGGTGCTGTACGGGAAACAATGGGTACAGTCATCAATTCTCAAGGGAGTCTTACTAGCTCAATTATCATTGGAACTCTTGGATATATGCCTAGCGAGCAGGCAATGGGTAGACCAGTTTATGTTAGTGATCTGTATAGTTTAGGCATGACTATTATTTATCTGCTGACAGGGAAATACCCGCAAGAACTGGAAACAGATCCACACACTGGAGAAATTGTTTGGCGCTCTTATGCTTTGAATATTAGCTCAACGATCGCATCTGTTATTGATAAAGCAATTGCTTACCATCCACGGGATAGGTTTGCCAGTGCTAGAGAAATGTTGCAAGCTTGTGCCGGAATAGCAAATACAATTTTACCGACACAACCGCCTTCTACTCAACCATCTGTCCGTACGCCATCTCCTGAGGCTGTTGTCTCGACACCTTCTAGAGAGCGCAATCCTGCTCACAATAATATTGTCATAGGAAGTGCAATTGCAACTGGGTTAATCGGTATATCTGTAATTATTGGTCTTGTGTTAACAAAATCTTCTCAACCATTTCCACAACAGCCAGTGGTAAAACAAACTCCAAATGATTCTTCTTGGCTTTCTCAAAGAACTGTAACAGATGCAGATTTAGAAGGTAAAAGCGGTTTCGAGCTTGATGTTATGCGAAATTCAATTTTTGCACGTCACGGTCGTCGTTTTGACACTACTGGCTTACAACAGTATTTTGATAAACAGCCGTGGTATCGACCTCTGTATTCACCAAAAGATTTTCCAACTAGCTTGCTCTCAAGTACAGAGCAGTGGAATGTAGAATATATTGCAGAATATCAAGACCGTTACAACCGCAGATATTTTCAGAAATGAGAGCAAAAAGCCAAAAACTCTTTCTTTAAGCCTTGCCCTTTAACTTTTTCCCAAGGAGCATTTGTAAATTAAGTTGTGCTTATCCGAACCGTATTAACACTACTCCTATTGAGTAACAATAATTGCCAACTCTAGATTGCCAAGTCGGATTTGACTACCCACTGTGAGCACAACGGGGACTGAGGGCTGATTGGCAGACTGGGGAATAAGTTGCTGTCCATTGACAAACGTACCATTGCGGCTGTGAAGGTCGATAATCTGAAGTTTATTGTTAGCCCACTGGATGACAGCATGGTAACGCGAAATTGTCCCAGGAATGGTTAACTCATAGGTACTCAGATCAATGTCAACAGTAATGTGAGGGAGATGACTACGCCCAATCAGCGATCGCAACCGATTCAGAGAAAAGGACTCGTTGGCTTTGGGACCGTTGAAGATAAACAAATAGGTTGTCTCAGGGTTAAGTTGAGCTAACCCAGGGATTGGATCGTAACCAAAGCCACCAGTCATCACAAATCTCCCAATTCACGAGATGCTCTGAGCAAGCCTGTTGCTTGATGGGCGCTAAGTTTGCCTGTTTTATAAAGATTATCCAGTTGCTGTGTTACCTCTGCCGCAATGGTTATCTGCCCAGATTTGAGAGCAGCCGCTTGGATGTGGCTTAGTAGTTCCACAGTTTGTAGAGGATCGTCCACATCTGCCAGTTCTGTGGTGAAGCGATTGATGTCCCAACAAAGGCGATCGCGATCTACTTCCAGATTAATTTGTTGTGCCTCTCGATAAGAGGGAGTAAATTGCAAGGCAGCTTGAGTCGTAACGGTTCCAAAATCTAATGTCTGCAACTGAATTTGTGCAATTGTGTAAGTACCGCTTAGTTGAGTTGCGTTCAAGGCAGACACCTCCAATGCCAACAGCACATCTGTTGAGGTATCTGCTCGCAGGTTGTGGATGAGAATTCCTGGGGAAGCAGTTTCCCCCAAAGGGAGGTAATGAGGACGAAACTGGCAACAGCTTTTGAGCGTGACTCCAGACGCTAGGTCTAGTTTGAGGATAACATTTTCAACTGCAACCATTTGTACTGCCTGTAAACGTTCTTGTAATTGGGTTGCAAGCAGTGTAGGGTTATCAGCATACATAAACGTACCTCGCCCGCGATCGCTAAGGCTAACCAAAAATGCTGTATTGAAGTGTGCAGCATCTCCCAAGCCTACCGTAGAAAGTGTAATGCCATCCACTGCCATCGTCTGTGCTTGCTCAATCAGTGGGTAGAGATCCTCTAAAATCTCTCCTTGATCAGTAGTTGGATGCCCATCTGTAATCAGAATTCCTACCCTTGCTCCGCCCGATCGCACTAAGGCAGACCGAATCCAGGAAAGAGCCAGGTCAGTTCGGGTAACTCCTTCAGGAACCAGGGTATCCAAAACAGCTTGGAGGTTGTCAAGTTGATTATTATGAAAATTATGCTCAACAGGAGTGACCCAGTCCGCAAATCCTGCCAGGGACAGGCGATCGCCTGACCGTAACTGCGCGACTAATTGCTGACAGGCTGCTTTCGCCCTTTCCCATTTTTCACCCTGCATCGAAGCGCTGGTATCCATAGCAACTGCCAATTGCAAAGGTAAGGTTTGGGTGCGATTTTCCTCAGCTACGATCCGAACTCGTAAAATATGCTCCGAGAGTTGTGAACTGATTTTAGCAGGGCGATCCCAAGCAAGTTGCAAATTGAACATGGCTTATCTAGACAAGCTTTCTGTTACCAATAGTACACCGTTGTTTTCCAGACTAATAATGAACTGCTTTTCTGCCAGGGTCTTGAAATCAGGATAGTTCTCAAAAATCCAGCGGTTAAGAGGGCGTTCAACCAAAGTTTCTAGTAAGGTTTTAATCCGCCGACCGCCAAACAGTAAATTATCAGTATTCTGCATACTAACACTTAGAACTTCCAGCACAGAAGTATGAAATAGCAGCAGCAGCCGATATTTGTCCCAAGCAGATTCGGCCAACTGCCGAAGAAACTTCTCACCAATTTTCCAAACAAACTCCGGACGAAGCAAGTCAAATACTACAATACTGTCACCCAGACGGTTCAGTAGTTCAGCACGACCAATACGACTGGTGAAGTGCCAGTGGACTTCTGAGCGAAAATGAGCATCGACCTGAGGATAAGTGAATGAACCGACACCTTGCCGATGCACCTCGGTCATAATGCCGTTACGGATGATAGCGCCCGTTTGGGGATCGGTTAAGTCAGAAGCGCCAAGGTTACTAGTAAAAATAATAACAGTCTGATTAAAATAGGCTGTCTGCCCTTTACCATCGGTAAGGCGACCGTCCTCCAAGATTTGGAGAAACTTATCCATAACTTTGGGATGAGCTTTTTCAATTTCATCAAACAGCAGAATGCTGTAAGGACGCTCTAAGACGCGGTTAGTCAGTATTCCTCCTTGTTCATAACCCACAAAACCAGGTGGAGCACCCGCTAACTTTTCGGCCGCGTGTTCTTCTTTATACTCACTCATATCAAAGCGGGCAAACGCTTGTTCATCTCCAAAGATCAGGCGTGTGAGTGATTTAGCTAACTCTGTTTTACCAACACCAGTGGGACCAACGAAAAAGAAAATTCCTTTTGGTTTGCTGTTACGACCGCTAACATTACTCAGACTAATGCCTACTTTGGCGCTCGTCAGGAGAGTGGTTACGGCTTCTACTGCGCGAGGTTGACCAATGACAGATTGAGATATTTCCTCCTTAGCATAAGCAATTTTATCTGCACTGATCTTCTCAAAGGGTTCATCCCGTTGCCCAAATTTGTAGAAGTCTACTAAGCGCAACACTGTTTTGGGACTCAGGGGAATGCGTTCTCGCCAAGAGGTGTGCCGGATAGCTTCTAGATCCATTGTCCCAAAGCCTTCAGTTAAGGCAGCAAATTCCTCGGCAGCTCGTTCAAGATCGCACAGTTGCTCTTGATTGGAACGTTGGACATTTATCTGGTCTCCCCCATAAAATCCCTGTTGCCCAAAGCGCAGGATAAACTGAAGTCTTTCGTCTTTGTTGGGACGAGTCACCTGCACTAAGGCTACAAAGGGATTGTTAGTGTAAAACCAGGCAGGTACTCGCCGCAGATCGCTTGCCAACAGGATGAGGGTGTTGCGATAGCCGGTGAGATGTCCCTCACGAATCACCTCCCCTTCCAGGGTGCATTTTTTCAGCAACATCAGTAAATGACGTTCATCCACCAGATAGCGTTCTGGGTCAGCAGTTAGCATATCCCCCAGATCGACAATCGCTACCACTGAGGTTTTCGGCTGAGAAATCACTGCCCGCAGATGAGCAAAAGCAGCATCTGGCGACAGGTAAGTGCTGGTCAGGCGTTGCACCACTGATGCTGGATTAGCACGGGATGGGGGCAGCATAGGATCTGCTGCAGGTGCTATTGGAGTGGAGGACTGTCCTAGCCGTTCTTTGTTGCTTTGTGCCAATCGCACTCGTGCTAGATCATCAAACAATTGCCGCATCTCTGACTGGGGAAAGGTCAGACCGTCTACTGGATCGTAACGAACAATCAGGTCAAATCCCATGTTGAGGAAATAAGCATTGAGGAATTCTCCCATCCCTTGATAACTACCCTGCCAGAGAAATTGATCGTGAATGTTGCTATATAGAATCTGGTGTTGACGGCGATACAGGTGCTTTTCAAACTCTTGAATCCAACGGGCTGAGATTGGGAACATGGCAAATAATAATTAAGTTTGAGCATTATCAACAAAATATTAAAAGCAACAAAGTAATACGCAAATATATTTTTTAAAGTACGTCAAAAGCATAAAAATAAGCTTTTTTAGACTATATCGTAACAGCAAACTTACAGCAATTTTCAGGTAATTGAACCACAAAATGTGAGAAACTATGCATAGAGTGATTGTTGAATTAGATGCCAGTAGTTTACTCAGAAGATTTGCGTTCTCGCGTGATTGCAGCGTGGGAAGCGAAAGAAGGCTCTCAACGCTAGGTAGCTCATGTAACCCAGGTCTTAGCACCTCAGTTGTGGTCAGGAGCAATAGTTGTCATGGATAACCTTAGGGTTCATCACGCAGAGCGTGTGCGAGTTGCGATTGAATCAGTCGGTGCAAAAGTCAAATCTTTACCACCATTATCTCCAGATTTATCAAGAAAGGCAGAGGGCAGGAGGCAGGAGGCAGAAGGGAATACTGGCTCCTGACCTCTGCCCGTGACCGTTAGCTCCGGCCCCTCTTAGGGGCTAGGGAACAAGGGTCTAAAACCCCACCGTCTACACGGGAGCCAGTACTGTAGGAGGGTATCCCGACAGAGGATAAGAGCGTTGCTCACAATTGGTTGGGGTCCCAATACCAATACATTTGTTCCTTCTGCCCTCTGCCCTCTGCCTCCTGCCTTCTTCAAAACGAAGAGACGGATTGGAGGGCGAGTGCCTGCTTTTAGTCTAAACTCCAGTGATAATATAACGTATACAATTCTAGGGAAAACACGTAATGCGATCACCAGCTCGACAACAACGACGCCAGCAATTAATCCAGCAATACGTTCTATCGCGCCGGACGATGCTGGCGCTAATTGGTCTAGCTTGTGCCCCTGCTTTGGAAATGTGCCTAGGCAATAAATCTTACGCAACAGCACCCGACCTGCCTGCCAATCAGGATATTCCAACTTTACCTCAAAAAAACAACTCGGCAATCCAACTTGAGCGTCAAGAGCAATTATCAGCAGTACGCCTTCAATATCAACTGGCGTTTCGGCTACCGAACGCTGTCCGCGTGGCGACTTTACCCCTCCAAGAAGTTTTTGATCAGGCATATAAGAATAATCGAGAAATTTTGAGCCAGAAAATCGCCGCAAATCAACAAGCTTTTCAACAGAGTCCCAAGCCCTTTGTAACGCTGGAAGATTACGCAGCTGTCTTTAAAGTCCTGCCTCTACCAGATATTGCCAAGACCTTTAAAAGCAACGATACATTCGCAAAACAAAGGCTTTCAGGTCCCAATCCAATGGAACTAACCAATGTTTTATCACTCAATTACAATCTCTTTGAAAAACTTGGGATCACCGATGAGATTTTTCAAACTGTTCTCTTATCTCAAACGGGAAAGGCTGACGAGAGCGAAACCCTCAACAGTGCTACCCAAGAAGGTCGTCTATTTGTCACTGATTATGCGCGACTCGATTCTACTCACGTAACTCTAAAATCCAATCGGTTTCTCACTGCCCCAATCGCCCTTTATTATGCTGATCGCAGTCGTAGTCATTCGCGCTTAATCCCTATTGCCATCCAACTGGGACAGGTGCCTAAAGAAAGTCTGCTTTGTACGCCTATGGATGGCGTAGACTGGACTCTAGCAAAGCTGATCGCTCAGATGGCTGATTTTAATGTCCACGAATTGGTACGTCATTTAGGTCAAACCCATCTTGCTCTAGAGCCAATCGCATTAGCTACGGTACGCGAGCTAGCTGCTCGCCATCCGGTGAATGTGCTATTAAAGCCTCATTTTGAGTTCACAATGGCAATCAATGCTCTTGCCGATCAGGTACTGATTAATCCGGGGGGATATGTGGATATCATTTTCGGAAGCACTATTGAAAGCTCACTCAACCTTACAACTCTTGGGATCTCGGAATTTTTCAACAACTTCAGCAACTTTGCTCTTCCGAACAATTTACGTCAGCGTGGTGTTGATGAGCGTTCTGTATTGCGAGATTTTCCTTATCGGGATGACGGGTTGCTGGTGTGGGATGCCTTACTCGACTATGTCAGTCAATATGTTGGGATTTACTACAGATCAAACCAAGATGTCATTGAAGATTTCGAGCTACAAAATTGGCTACAAGTTTTACGGAAATCCGTTAGTGATGGAGGCTTTGGTATCGTTTCCTTACCACCCCGCCTGACTAACCGCGACCAGTTAATTAACCTGCTGACACAAATTATTTTCACCGCCGGTCCACAACACTCAGCCATTGCTTGGATTCAATATCAATATATGTCTTTTATTCCTAATATGCCCGGAGCTATTTACCAGCCCATTCCCACGGTTAAAGGGACGATGCAGGACGAATCAAGCCTAACTCATTTTCTCTCTGGCATAGAGCAAACTTTTGCTCAGGTCAATGTGATAGCATCAATTAGCAACAAGGTCGATATCAAGGCATTTACAGATTTTGGGGTAAATAGTTTTCAAGATCCACGAGCGATTAATGTTCTAAAAAGCTTACAAGACCGTCTAGAAGTGGTGGAGAAACAAATCTCACAACGCAATCAACGCCGCGAGGAATACTACCCTGGTTTTCTGCCCTCCCGCATGGCTAACAGTACCAGTGCCTAAAAACAGCCAACGGCTACACCCATGCAGATGCTGAGTTTTGCCGTTAAGTCTCTCAACTGGAGTTTAGATTAGGGTGTGTCATCAATTAGGTAAACTGGAATCAAAAGTATAATTTAAAAAAATGATATAAGGCAAATTAATAACAGTCACATTTACTTTTTTAAATCAGGATGTCACCACACGAAAACCGATGCTAGAGTATCGGAAATTGGCATCAAAGCAAAAACGGTGGGCACAGCGACAATCGTCTGCTAAGCTGTACCAAGAGCCACCCCGTACTACATGCTTTGTCGGATGCCCTGCTTCGCTCCAAGCACTACCATCCATAGGTGCGCCACTGTAACTCTCATGCCAGGTATCTTCACACCACTCCCAGACTAAGCCATGCAGATCGAAAAGCCCCCAGGCATTTGGCTTTTTTTGTCCTACCTGTTGAGTTTTGTTCCGGGCGTTCCAGGTGTACCAGGCATAGCTTGGGAGCAGCTGTTTACGGTTACTGAAACTGTAGAGGGTTTGGGTTCCGGCGCGACAAGCATATTCCCATTCTGCTTCGGTGGGCAGGCAATAGGGTTTGCCTGTGAGTTGAGAGAGGCGATCGCAAAATTCCAGTGCATCCCTCCAAGAAACATTTTCCACCGGACGCAACGGACTGCTAAATTGGGAAGGATTGTTCGTACATACAGCTTGCCATTGCTCTTGAGTAATCGGTGTCTTACTCATACAAAATGCAGGTACACTAACCCGATGCTGGGGCATTTCCGGGCGCAACCACTTTTCAATGTCAGAGCGTTTAAACCAACTTTCCAGCCGTAAAACCTGCTCAATATCTTCTGTGGCACTTCCCATTAAAAAACTTCCTGCAGGAATGGCAATCATATCCAAGATTGCGCCACCAGGAAGACGTTCTTGGTAGTTGACTCGTCGGTTTGGCAGGGCGATAGCGCCTTGCGCGGCTCCCTTCGGGAGCATCGGTTGACTCTTGTGTTTGCCCTGCTTATCTGCACTGATATCTTCTGTTAACCTAATATTAGGCTGGTCTTCAACTTCAATCCGAATCCCGGAGTTTGGAATTGAGACATATCCTTGCGCTTCTGCTCCTGCAGGCAGGACTTTGCGAAAGCTGGGCGAAAGAGGCAATAGCACCGTTACTCTGCCTAAATCTGAAGTGGGGTCGAGAGCAGCGAGAACTTGAGCAGCCGTCCAGCGCTTTGTGTAGTCTTTGACCAAGCAACCCTGGACAATTACAGTAAAAGGAGCAGGTAGTTCTGAAGCAAAGTTAAAGTCTTCAATTCTCACCCGTTGCATCATCTGTTCGATGGTATTACCTGCAAAAGGATGTTTGCCTGTCAGCGTCTCGGCGATGACCATCCCTAATGACCACAAGTCCCAGGTCAGACTAATCTTGCCAGTATATGATTCTGGAGGTGCATAAGCGATCGTTCCCACTTGATGACTGGGAAGGGTTTCACTGCCATTGCGGTTTTCCAAGAGCCGGGAAATCCCAAAATCTGTCAGCTTCCATAGCCCACCCACTTGCATGATATTAGCGGGTTTGAGGTCTCGATGCACAATGCTCCGACCGTGCAAATAATCCAAAGCACTCGCCAAATTTTTCACCATCGTTTTGACTTCTGCTAGGGGTAAACTGCCCCGTTGCAATCGCCGCCCCAATGAGTCTTGAGCCAGTTCCATGACTAAACCCAGACATTCAATTCCTTTAAGCCAACCCTGCTCGGGACTGAAACCCTCTAGTAAGTTAGGATGTTTGAGAGAAATCGCAGTTTGCAACTCCGCAATTTGACGCTCTTGCAGTCCGCTTTCATCGGAAAAAATTTTAATCGCAACTTCTCTCATGACGCGATCAGCAACGACATCGTCTGCAAGAAATACAGCACCAAACGATCCCGCGCCTAAGAGTTTTTTCAGGCGATATTTAGGAGTAAACCACTCGTCTTCAAACATTCGCCAGAACTGATTCGGGTTCATTGGTCTGTGGTTCGTGTTTAATTACTGATCAGGTCTACGTATCAAATGAGTTGAGGCTAACTGCTATGGGCTGAGCCAGTTTCAGGAGTGGGCGTTGTTCCCCAAACATAATCTTGCAAAGCTGCTACATAAGCTGTTCGCTGCTGTTGCTGTTCGAGCCAAACTTGCTGCTGTTGCAATCGCGTGTCCTGTAGAAAAGCAGCAACCTGCTGTTGACGTTCACGAACTTCCTGTTGACGTTGCACTCTTGCGGCGTACCATTCTTCTCTGAGAGACATAATAATATAAAGTCTTTTCCTCCTATGTTACAAAAAATTATAAATTGCTACCGTTTTCAATGGCAGTCGTCGTCTTGAGGCTATATCCTCAATGCACACCTTTCACCACTTGTTATACACTACGACTACGCGTTTGCTGACTGCTTGGCAACTGATCGGCTTGACGGAGGACACGATTGGTATCTTTACCCTGCCATAGCACTTCGCCCATTCTGACGCCAAAATTATCCTCTAAGGCGGTGTGCATTTGGGTAAGCACCTGTTCAGCTTCGTCACAAATGGCAGCGGTATTGCCATCAACGGTCGCAACGCTGTGCTTAACATAACCGTCTACGTCATAAAACACCTGTCCCGCTATAGGGACGCTGACACTAATTCCTTTTCCTGCCTGAGTGGTGGCTCCCAAAATCATAGCACTGGCTGGATGCTCTGGATGCTCTGGTTGATGAAAGGTAATGCTGAAACCCATTTCCTGCAATGTCTGAGCAATGCTATCAGCAATATAATCCCGTTGCTCTGCCTGTATTTGAGCCGTGTTGGCAGTGTCAATAATGATTTGAGAGCGTTGCTGGCTTTCGCTTAAGCTGAAGATAACCTGTTTGAACTGACCGTCTGCGATTGCAAGTTTCGCTGCATTCGTCTGGTTTTCTAATTCTGTCACTGCTTGCCTTTGCCAGCGCATCACTACGGGGTCAGCCTTCAAGCCAGCCAAAATGACCTGCAGTTCTGCCAGTTGCTGATTTGCCTGTGCCTGTAGCTGTCGGCTGTCTGCTTGCCCTTGGACAATTTGACGGACGTGCTTTTGCACTAATGCCGTTGCTTCTGCTAGAGGTCGGCGCACTGCTACCGGGTTCCCCACGGCGATCGCTTCTTGCACATTTTGGAGGACGGATTGCAAGAGTTGCCGACCCGCTGCATCGAACTTCAAGGCTTCTGCCTCTGGAATTTGCGCCACTCGCCGTTGCAGTTCCTCTAGTTCAAACTGTTGTCGCTCGATGTCTGCCCGTCGTTTCTTTTCTGCCTCATCCCACCGCTTGCGCTTGCTAGCTTCTTGCATTGCCAGTTCAATTCTCACCAGTTCTTCTGAGATAGCCAGCAGTTTTTCTGGTGACTCTGCGGAGGCGATCGCCTCCAACTGATTCTGACAACGATATTCCAATGCCACTGCTTCTTGAACATAAAAATTTGCCCATTGCCAGTGTAAATCTGACAGCAGCACATTTACCCGGACATGGGTTTGGTAACGAGACATTTCCAATTGTCGTTGTCGCTCCTGCTCCTCGGCTTCCTGCCGTCGTCTAGCTTCTGCTTCTGAACGACGCTGTCGCTCAGCTTCCAGGATTTTTTGCTTCCACTCCGCAATTTCAGCTTCGGAAAATTTGGGGCTTCCACTCATAAAACTGTTTTTTTGTCAATGGACTACATAATTATTAAAGTTTTCATTGCTGTTGCTTCTTCAGCATAGCTACATCGTTTTCAGGGCTATACCGCCGTTCTAGCAGAGATTGATAGGCAGTTTCAAAATCTGCAGCGATAATGCTTGCAACAGTTGGGTTGGTGAATCCTTGGACACGATAACGTCGAATAGCTTGCAGAGTAGCCTGATTGCTAAGGAGTGCAAGTTCCGCACCGTTCCAACCTTCTGTACGCACAGCCCAAGCTGCCAAGTTTACATCTTCTGCCAAGGGGCGATCGCGGTTGTGAACCTGCAAAATTTCCAGCCGACTTGTGAGATCCGGCAGATCCACTTTTAGTTGCAAATCCAAGCGACCAGCTCTTAACAGAGCAGGGTCAAGCATATCTGGTCGATTGGTTGCAGCAATAATCAGAACGTTGTCACACGATTGGATACCATCAATCTCCGTAAGAAGCTGACCAACGACACGAGCGCTCACACCAGAGTCACTGTCATAACCCCCTCTAACAGGAACAAAGGTATCAATTTCATCAATAAAGATGACACAGGGCGCTGCTTGCCTTGCTCTAGTAAACAAATCCCGCACAGCTTGCTCTGATGCACCTACCCAACGACTGAGTAGTTCTGCCCCATTGACAGCAATAAAATTTGCCCTTGCTTGAGCAGCTACAGCTTTTGCCAGCAGAGTTTTGCCAGTTCCCGGCGGCCCCCAAAGTAGAATACCACGTGGAGATATGGCTCTCATCAGGCGGTAGAGTTCGGGATAAAGCAATGCACCTTCTACAGATTCCTGTAAGATGGATTTAATAGTTTCTAGCCCACCAATTTGATCCCAAGTAACGCTGGGTGTTTCAATCGCCACTGGACGCAAGACCGAGGGCTTGACATCCTTTAATGCTTGTAAAAAATCTTGCTGATTGATGCCCAAATCGGTAGGTATTGGTGAGTCCAGAGAAAGAGTAGAGCGGTGCAAGGCATTATACGCTGCCTTCTGACAGAGTCCTCGCAAATCAGCACCAACAAATCCAATTGCCAAATCTGCGATCGCCTCCAAATCGACAGAGACATCCATTGGCATCGAGCGAGTGTGAATCTTGAGAATTTCCAACCGACCATTGCGATCGGGGACACGGAAATACACTTCGCGGTCAAACCGACCTGGGCGACGCAGGGCAGGATCTACGCGACCGGGACAGTTAGTTGCTGCTAAAACCATCACCCCATTGAGTTGAGCAAAGCCATCCATAAGACTCAGGAGTTGAGCAACGACGCGCTTCTCGACTTCACCTTCCACGCTTGCGCGATCAGGTGCAAGGCTGTCAATCTCGTCAATAAAAATCAGGCAAGGCGCTGACCCCATAGCTTTCTGGAAAATCTGCCGCAGACGCGCCTCTGCTTCACCATAGTACTTACCCACGACCTCAGGACCTGCAATTGCGATGTAATTCACACCCAATTCTCCTGCCAGGGCGCGAGCAGTTAGGGTTTTACCTGTCCCTGGTGGACCGATTAACAACACTCCCCGCGTCGGCTCTAATCCTAGTTTGTCTAGCAAATCCGGGCGCTTGAGCGGTAGAGCCACCAAATCCCGCAGTTCTGCAAGTACTTCACTTAAACCCCCAACTGCTTCCAGTGATTGTATAGTAGACTTTGGCTGAAGAGTGTGATTATCAGCTTGCGATTGAGGTTTCTGCCCAGCAGATTTAGGACGACCCATAGCTTTGACCGACGGTTCTTCAGATTTGGGAAAATTGGTGGCATTTGCGATCAACACTTGCCGTTGAGCCTTTTTCTCCAGAGTTTTTGCCAGTATTAATAATTGTTCAAATTCTCGCAATAACCTACTCACTGTTCGCTGCTACTAGCCTATCCCTGTAGTCTATATAATTGAGCCAGCAGTTCCGGTGGAAGGGCTGCCATTCCGGGTGGAAGTTGAGATGCTATTCCCCGAGCTTGCTGTGCTGCTGCTGCATATACTTGTGCAAGCTGTTGAGGTGATAGACCAGTTATTCCTGAGGCTTGCTGTGCTGCTGCATATACTTGTGCAAGCTGTTGAGGTGATAGACCAGCAATTGGGGACGGAACTTGAGGTACAATTCCCAGAATTTGCCGTGCTGCTTCATGGAGTTGGGCAAGCTGTTGAGGTGATAGAGCTGCCATTGGGGATGCAACTTGAGGTGCCACTCCAGGGACTTGCTGTGCTGCTGCATATACTTGTGCAAGCTGTTGAGGTGATAATTGAGCAAGCTGTTGAGGTGATAATTGAGCAAGCTGTTGAGGTTGTAACATCCCCACTGCGGCAGATTGATTGGCTATTCCAAGTTGATTGAGCATCTGACCGAGCTGAGCGATTAACACACTCAACTGATTGACTAATCCAGCTAGTTGGGCAACGACTTCGACGGATAGGGCAGTTGCTCCAGCAGGATGGTTTCCTGAACTTGCGGCAGATTGCCCTGGTAATCCGCCCGCCAATCCTGCCACTTGACCGGCTAATCCACCAACCAATTCGGCTGGGTTACCCGCAGCACCTGCCACCTGACCGGCTAACCCACCGACCAATTCAGCAGGGTTTCCGGCAGCACCTGCCACCTGATTGACTAATCCACCGACCAGTCCGGTAGCGTTACCCGCAGCACCTGCCACTTGACCGGCTAATCCACCGACCAATTCAGCAGGGTTTCCGGCAGCACCTGCCACTTGACCGACTAACCCACCAACCAATTCAGCAGGGTTACCAGCACCACCTGCCACTTGACCGACGATACCTGTGACTGGAGATAGCAATCCGCCTAGCAGCCCACCACCTTGACCGCCTTGAGCTTGTTGTGCGTTTTGGGAAGCTGGTTGATTGCCTCTAGAACGGGGCTGATTACCTGAGGGCAAAAGTTGGGACGTGAGGTTGGAAAGCATAGGTTTAAAGGTTTGGAGTTGCAGGTAGTCGATGACGTGTGCGCTATCAGCACTGTTTGATACTGTAATCGAGAGGGTGTGAAGTCCTTTGAAAACGACTCCTAGTGGAATTTGAGTTTGCTTGAGCTGGACTTTGTCTGCACCAGGTGTCCTAGCAATGAGTTGCCCGTCTAGAAATATATTGTCTTCCCCAGAACCGTAGCGATCATAACAAAGGACTAAATATCCTTCAGTATAATCCTCTGCCAGGACAAAGTGAATGTTAAGCTGGCTGGTTGAGTTGGGAATTTTGCTGGCACTAGGAGGAACCAGGCAAGAGGGAATGATCGGACGATTAAGGGGGTCAGGGTCTGCGCTAATAGTATAATTATATACTTGTGTCCAGGCACCTGTCGGGACTGGTATTCCGGCTTGACCAGGTCTACCAATTTGCCAGAGAACAGATGGGGGGTCAGACATAGAAGTAACTGTGCTGGGTTGCTTCAAAGCGAGAGGTTGTTCGACAACTGGCGGAGTAATAGGTTTTTCACTATTTGGCTTTGAGGGAGTAGGGGTAACGCTCGGCACAGTACCAGTACCCTGTTTTGATGAATCTGGGGTGGGAGTATCCTTATTTAGCAATGGTTGTGTGGCAGTGCCGTGGATATCTTGCTCCACAGAAGCAGACTCAGGAGAGTCGATTTCGGTAATGGGTTCTGCTTGAATTTCGATTGACTGCTGGGCTGAAAGTGCTTCAATCTCAATGGGACTCAAGACTCTGTCCCAAATATGAACCTCAGCAATCTTGCCGCAGAAAAAGCAAGGACTTGCCCCCAACTGCTCTGTAGCGCCTGCGCCGACGCGCATGGGATTGCGGTCATTAGGCTGGTATTGCACGTCAATCTGTCGTCCTACTTCCTGCCCATTGACATAGAACGTCATTATCCGAGAGTGTTGGTTATAAGCTCCTGCCAGATGTGTCCACACACTGGGTATTACCTTTGGTCCAGTTAGTACTCGCCAAAATGCGCGTGGCTCCCCATTACCCAACCAAAATTGCCATTGTCGTGAAGGCGTGACGCAAAAAAGGTAGCCCTTGCGTCCTTCCAGGGGAGATCCTCCTACCGAGGTGACAATAGTCTGGTAGCCTGTGCCGCCACCAACCATAGCCCACATTTCTACTGTGAAACTGGTAGGGTTTAGCTCGGGAGCATAGGGCATATCCAATTTGTCACTGACTCCATTAAAGGCAGGAGCTGTTGGAAAAGAGTCATTTTGAGGCGTTTCCTGCATTGTTGTTTGGGAGAGCGCAGCTTGCTGTGCCATACGGTCAATGGGAGGATTGCCACGTCGCAGGGTGCCAATGGAAATTCCTGCAACTCCAACCCTTAACTTGTCGATTGTCAGCATCTGCTTGGTGCTACTCTAAGCATATGTGAACGTGCCGCTCGCTAATGCACATTATGGTTGATTTGTACAGTGTATAACTTTTACTCCTTTACCGGATTCATAATGATGCCTCGACTAAGCATCCGAGACTCAAATTCTTGACGAAAACCTGGTTCCTTGGGAATCCCCACAAACTGGATTTCTCCGGTTGTTTCCATGAAAAACTGTAAACCTACCGAGCGCTCTGGCTGCGCTAATTTGGCGAAAATTAGAGCTTGATAACGCTCTGTCATCGGTAACAATCGCTGATTACCCGATCCACGCCAAAGTAAATCTGTGTGCTGTTGTTCGATGTAAACACCATCTATCAACAGATCGATTCGCTGCAACAAATCTTGCTGTTCTTGTGTACCTTGCTGCTGTAGCTGCTCTAGACGATAGCCTGTATAGCATACTACTCCCAGATCTGCCTTCGCTCGAACTAAGTCTACTAGATTAGCCAGTGCCTTTGCTTGCAGCATCGGCTCTCCTCCAGAGAAGGTCATCCCCTCAATTCCACGTTGAGCTAGTACCCAAGCTGCCATTTCTGTCACGCTCACCAGCTCTCCCGCTGACTCATCCCAAGATTCAGGCACTATACAATTTTTACAAGCGAACCTACAACCTTGTACCCAAATTACGGCTCTTTGCCCCGGACCAAGTACGCTCACAGGGGATTGACGACTAAATAGGCGTAAAATTTTCTCATTCATAGTTATCCGAGCGAATTCCTAATAGTTCGCCAAACGGATTTAGAAGCTCATCTGAGTGCGATCACACTCAGATGAGCTTCTAGTAGCGACGCATTTCAGCAAGGAATTTGTAGTAGTAGCGCAAAAATTCATTGCGCGATTCCTGAGAACGACGTTTGTGATCTACGTAGATGCTCTTGCGTAGGTTCTCAAGCTCGCGAATTCGATTATGCTGATCTTTGAGAAACTCGCGTTGATGCCTGAGAAACTCGCCGTGCCATTCGCTAAAGCGACGTTCGCCATCTCGGACAAGCATTTGACGATAATGTTCGCTGTCAAGCCTGTCTACTGGGATATTATTAAGATTTGCCATGAGTAGAAACCTGCTACATAGAACTTATTTATAGCTGTACAATACAACTACTTGTCTACTTCGGTGCTTCATCCAAAGGAGACATATCCAACAGTCTACAGGCGTAACTATGGCTTCGCCAAGCTGCGCTATCGTAGCTAGCCGAGACTACCGTTAGTCCACTGGAAGATTCTCAAATACTAATTTTTATTAGGAATCTCTTTGCCATTGTCTAAGGAGCCACTGTCTGCGAGCTTCACTTGCCAGCATTTTTGCTGATGCACCAATGCAACGGGCGCGATCGCTCTTCGACAAGTCCAAACGGCTCAATGTTTGGCAGGCACGGAAACTAGGAATCATTCCACCAGTACGAATTTGCCGCATGGTACGAATAAGGATCATTGTTTCACCTCCGTTTAGCAGAAAGTTTTTTTGCTGACGGAATTTCCTGAAACAGTTCCCCAAGAATCAAGCTTGCTTCACTCTGGGACAGTTTGGAACGCGACAGCAAGACATCTACACAGACATCTTGAAAGTCAGTGCTGGTTGGCACAACAGGAACATTATTGCTGTGACAGACTTTAGCTACGATCAGACACGCTCGCAAACCGGAGGACTTTTCTTTTTGCTGTGTGCGCTCCCGAAACTTCTTGACAAGAGAGACAATAACTGAGGCATCCGCTCGTGTCAATCCTGATTTTTGGACAACAATCTCCTCCTGAGTCAGTTGGTCTGGCTCTGGAATATCGATCGTTACCAAGCGATCCATCAGTGCATCCTGAGTTTCATGAACTCCGCAATACTCCTCTGGATTCGAGGTAAAGATGACTCGGAACTGGGGATGGGCACGAATATATTCCTGTTGCTGGGCAGCGCTTGGTAGCACCAGTAGCTTTTCCTCCAATACGGAGAGCAGCACATTATTCACCTCAGGACGGGAGCGATTGAACTCATCGTAGACCAAGGTGAAGCCCTCACGGCAGGCAGTGGTCAGGCGAGCATCGACCCAGGTCTGGCGGAATTCATCTTCCAGCTTGACAACGGTGTGAATAAAATTATCAACAACTTTCTTGCGGTTATAGCCCCGTTGATTACCAATCAGATCGGAGGACTTGTGCTCATCATCTCCAAACATCAGCAAAATCGGACGCTCCAAAAGATTCGCCAAATGTATTGCCAATGTTGTTTTGCCGGTTCCAGCCGGACCGCGCAGGTGGACAGAGAAGCCAGCGTGAAGATAGCGCAACGCACGCTGAGTCAGACGATTGATTGTTGGTGTATCGACAAAATTATGGGAGTTTGCTTGCAGAACTGTGGTCACAACTAACTCCCTGGGATCATATTTGTTGGGGTAGCAGTGGAAGGTTGCGAAGGTGAAACACCTGTTGCATAACTGCCATTCTCAGGAATGGGCGTTGTCCCCCATACATAATTTTGTAGTGCTGCTACGTAGGCTGCTCGTTGCTGTTGCTGCTCGAACCAGACTTCCTGCTGATGTAATCGCGTCTCCTCTAGGAAAGCAGCCACATCGGCTTGCAAAGTGCTGCGGAAGTTACTCAACATTGTCCGCTGATATTGATGCAGTGCTGCCATCTCTGCTTGAATCTGCTGACGATACTCCAGCACATCCTGTTGACGTTCGCGGACTTCTTGTTGGCGTTGCACTCGGGCAGCGTTCCATTGTTCTCTAAGAGACACTATCTAGGCTCCTTTGGCGCTATACCTACCAAAAACAAAAAGGTACGCTACAACAACTCAGATGGCTGGTACAGCGGCTTGAGCTGTTAAGCCAACAGCTTCTGCATACTTCAAATAGGTTTCTACTGATGCTAGCACAATCCTTGCTTCCACTGCTAACAGTTCGATTCCCACAAGGGATACCCGTACCCACACATCGATGACGACACCCTTATCGAGAATGCGATCAATGACTTCAGCCAGACTGGAAGATGAGTTTACTTTTTCAACTGCCATAATTACTTGTCTCGATATATATAGAATTTCTGTAACAACTTATTAGCCACAGATTTTTTGAGTAGCCATTTTATCTTAATCCCAAAATAGAAATTTTTAAATCCAGATGTATGCATGTCATAGATTTTTTTTTGAAACTTAAGAAAGAAAATTTTCTGACTTATTGCTGCCAAACCCTAGCAAATGCGTGGAAATAAATATTTTTCGTTAAGGGTAGGCAGAAGGAAAGATGGTTTTACTTTTTTGTTGAGATTTTATTTTTCTTTATATTAAATTTTATTAAAAACTTAATATAAAATTTAATATAAATTTAAAAATCCTAAACACTAAAAACACGAGAGCCGATTTATTATCAAGAGGCTAGGCAATTGCTAAGGAGCGCAGGGTTATAAAGGGGGATCGCCAAACTCCAAAATTAAGTGTTTAGGATAGAAGAAAAAATTCTCACATTTCCTCCTAGATAGTGCTGTTGAGAAAGCAGCTATACTGGTTCTAAAAAGGCATCCTTCTAAAGAAATTCAGATAAATTTCAGAGGATTCAAAAAAAAAATTTTTTTTATATTCTCGTCTAACATGGGAAAGCATCAAATACTATAGATAAAGAGTCGAAACAATCGTGACTTCTACGCCGATTCTGCCGAAAAGTTCTCAATCCAACGCTAATCGAACGATTGCAACATCTACCCAAGGCTCAACTTTGGCGGATATTCTCGAACGAGTTTTGGATAAGGGAATTGTGATTGCAGGTGATATCTCTGTTTCTGTCGCCTCCACCGAACTTTTGCATATCAGAATTCGTTTGTTGATTTCCTCAGTTGATAAAGCGCGAGAGATGGGAATAAATTGGTGGGAAAATGACCCCTATCTCACCAGCAAGTCTCAAACTTTAATTGAAGAAAATCGCCAACTTCAGGAACGGTTGCAAAGTATAGAAGCAGAAATGCGATCGCTCAAAGCTTTAGCTACCAGTCAAATAGAATTCGGTGCAAGTGAGCAGTCAAAAAATCCTTATTCTATGTCGAAAAATCCCTCTACTGAAAACAACACTAACCCTACAGATGAAACATAAAAAATTGACATTATGGCATTACTTGGGACATCCTCTGAAAATCCGGAAATAGTAAGTACCAGTAACAAATTGAACAGTAAGGCGGGGTTGGCTTCTTTACTGTTAACAGTGGTGGAATTGCTTCGCCAACTCATGGAAGCGCAAGTCATTCGCCGCATGGAACAACACATTCTCAGCGAAACAGAGTTAGATAGAGCAGCAGAAAGTCTGCAAAAGCTAGAAGAACAAGTGTTGCAGTTATGCGAGATTTTTGAAATAGATCCAGCAGATTTGAATGTGAATCTGGGAGAATTCGGCACCCTTTTACCACCACCTGGAACTTACTATCCGGGAGAAACTAGCAACAGTCCTTCTATCTTGGAACTGCTAGACAGACTTTTAAATATTGGAATTGTGGTGCATGGCGATGTTGATTTGGGTTTGGGTAACCTGAATTTGATTCACGCGAAGCTGCGGCTGATTTTGACATCAAAACCGATATAAAAGTTCTTTTATTTCAAAAAAATTATGAATAATGGTCTTTATCTTTACGGCATTTTACCCGCACCTATTTCGGAAAAAGTAGTTCTCGAAGGACTAGATCAACAACCAGTTCAGAGCTATAGTGTTGACGGGTTCAACTTTTTATACTCAGAAGCGAAAAAAGAAAAATATCTTACTTCCCGACGCAATTTATTGTGCCATGAAAAAGTTTTGGAAGAGGCGATGAGTGAGGGGTTTCGCACTCTACTACCTCTTCGCTTTGGATTGGTAGTGAAAACCTGGGAAACAGTCACCGAGCAATTGACTCGTCCCCATAAGGAAAAACTCCAAGAGTTATTTCAAAAATTGGAAGGACGCAGAGAAGTAAGCGTCAAGGTATTTTGGAATAGCCAGTCGGAGATTCAGGGGTTACTAGAGTCAAATGTTAGCTTGAAAAAAAAGCGCGATGCGATGGAAGGTAAAGCTTTAAGTAGATCGGAAATCATCGAAATTGGTAAGCTGATTGAAAATGGTTTGCAACTTCGTAAGCAAGCAGTTATTGATGTTTTCCGTTTTGAATTGAACGATCTGGCAGAGGAATTTGTGGAAAACGATACAATGACGGAAGAGATGATTTACAATGCGGCTTATTTGATTCCCTGGGAAAGTGAATCTAACTTTAGCGAAAAAGTAGAAGCAATCGACCAGGAATTTGGCGATAGCCTACGAATTCGCTACAACAATTTTACGGCTCCTTATACCTTTGCCCAGCTTTCTTAAGGAAACCTAATATTATGTTTCTGGAACTCTTAACTTTTCCTATTTCAGGACCACTTGGTGGAATCATCTGGCTAGGAGAGCAACTTCTAGAGCGTGCTAATGCTGAATTAGATGATGAACAAAATTTGCAAAAACAGTTATTAGCTTTGCAGTTAGCCTTTGATATCGGTGAGATTTCAGAAGAGGACTTTGAAATTCAAGAAGAAGAACTTTTGCTGAAAATTCAAGCCATGGAAGAAGCAGAAGAAGAATCTGGATGATTTGTACAAACGCCTTAGGAGGCGTTTGTACAAAAGCCAGCAGTCAGAAATTAATATTCAAGATAAAAAGTTTGGAAAGGACTCGACTTAACACTCTTATTAGGAGTCGTTGTATTTTGAGGAGAACAAGTATTAGGAGTTGCACTTTGAGAAGAACTAGGAGTTGATTGACGCAAGTTCTGAATAGTTTTTTCTGTATTCTCTATTTGGTGATCGAGAAGCCCCAGTTGTTGTCTCAATAGCTGAATACGCTGTTCCATAAACTCCAATTCTTGCTGGATACGCTGCCGTTTCGTTACCATTTTATATAAATCTAATTGTTCAGCAGCTTCACTTTTATTACGAGGTATTGTGCTGATTTTAGGCTGAATTGTGCGGCGCGGGGGAATGCTTTTCATGTATACTTTAAAAATTAACGTATAAATCAACTATAATTAAAAAACGGCGTTCGCAAATACTATTACTAAAGCTGGGTAAAATTTCTTAGTAAAACCTTTAATATAGCAGTCCTATCTAATTTATGAAAATTTTTAACCGCCAAGACCCTAAAAGCGCCAAGAAAAGTAGGATTGCTATAGAAAGCCGTTGAAGGGGAGTGAGCGATCAATGAAACTGCAAGAAACTGTTGCCGGACAACCAAAAGATGTTGACCTTGGTTATCCTACCTCGGCAACTCCCTACTTCAATGGTAGTAGCGATCAAATTGACATCCCCTACGCTACAGATATTAACCCTACTAGCTTTACAGTCGAGATGTGGGTTCTGTTTCAACGCAGTAGAGGCTATCGAGCTATTTTGACTTCCGTCAGTGGTTCTGCAACCCTTGGGCGTCGAGGGTATGTCTTCTGTGTGAACGCCGCACAACAGTGGCAGTTTTGGCTCGGTAGCGGTCAGATAGGAATTCCTTGGGTTATTCTTACAGGCTCGAAAGCTCAACGAGGGATCTGGACTCATCTAACAGGAACCTATGACTCAGTATCCAAAACAATGGCTTTCTATATTAATGGTCTAGCTGTGGGGCAATACACAGGAATTCCGTTTCAACCAAACAATCGCCATCCATTGCATGTGGGCGCAGGAGCAACCGAAGCCGGAGCAAGTTCGTGTTTCTTTTACGGGAGTATTACTAAAGTGCGGATTTGGGCGGAAGCGCTTTCCCCGGTTGAAATTCAGACTCTTGCTATTGAGGGAGTACTGGGCGACCAAACTGTGGAACAAACTGTGGAACCCACTTCACCCATCCCGACTCCAGTTGCTCAGACAAAGCAACCAGAAGTAACTATCACTTCACCCATCCCGACTCCAGTTGCTCAGACAAAGCAACCAGAAGTACCTATCGCTTCACCCATCCCGACTCCACTTGCTCAGGTAAAGCAACCAGAAGTACCTGCCAAGCCTCTTGCTACAACTCCTCCTGAATCCTCTGAGATAAAACCATTAAGCAAAGAGCTAGAGAAATCCTTACAGCCAGTATTGATGTTTGACGGGCAAGATGATTATGTAGAAATCCCATATTCTCCTACTTTAGACTTTCCTCAAACGCAAGATTTTGCGATCGAAGTTTGGCTAAAGCCAGACCTTATGGAGGAAACTAAGAGCAAAAAAACATTCGATATCAATGTCCTTGAAAAATGGGTAGGAACCCCGTTTCCATACGCCATCCGATACAGCAGTAAGAATGGTCGCGTCTATGCATCTCGCTATGATGATCACAAAAAGAATCCAGCAGTCTCCTGTTTGCAACCGATTAACGATCAACAGTTTCATCATGTTGCGTTTGTGAAACAAAGTTCCCAACTGTACTTGTATGTGGATGGTGTCGAAGTGGCAACCACAAATGACACAACTATAGGAACAACTCAGAACAATTCACCGCTTTACTTAAGTCGAGGGGCAGTGGGAGGGGGGCGGCATTTGTTTAAAGGTCAAATGGTTGAATTCCGTATTTGGAATCGAACTCGTTCTCAAGCGGAAATCCAAGCCGATATGTCGCGTCATCTCGTGGGTGACGAACCCGGATTAGTGGGCTACTGGGCTTTGAATGAAGGAAGTGGTGATACAGTCTCTGACAAAACCAAAAACGCCAATCACGGCAAGATAACTGGAGCAACCTGGAAACAAGTTGAAGTGCCAATTAGTTAAAAATTTTTACTTTTACAACTAAGCGTGGAACTGTCTAACTTTTACACTTACGCTTTTCTCTTGACACCAGCCACCGTTTTGGAGTTACCTGTCGGCATTGGCGACATGGTACTTCTTATCAGTCATGCTGGCGTTTCAGCTTTGGTGGAACCAGAGGTGTCTAGTGAATCATTACAGAACGATGACGAACGATTAATCCAAGCAGTTTTGTCCCATGATCGAGTGGTTTGTGAACTATTTCGCCAAACTACAATTTTACCCTTGCGGTTCGGTACTTCCTTTGCCTCAAAAGAAAGCTTACTAACTCATCTAGAATCCCACGCGGAGGAATATCTAGAAAAGCTACGCCAACTAAATGGTAAAGCCGAATATATGTTGAAATTTATTCCCCGGACTTTAGATGAACCAAACATAACACCTGAAGCAGGAGGAAGACAGTATTTTTTAGCCAAGAAACAACGTTATCAAACACAGCAAGACTTTCAAATAGCTCAAACTGCGGAATGGGATCGGGCAGTTCATCTTATAACCCAGATATATAAGTCGGCAATTGTTGTTCAACCGGAAGGTGAAGATGCGCGGATTTATCTTTTAGTCAGTCGCCAAGACGAACCTTTACTTGCAGAACAATTTCTAGCTTGGCAAAAAGCGTGTTCTCGTTGGGAATTACAGTTAGGACTCGCCCTACCTCCGTACCATTTTATCTAAAAGTTATATCTGGAATTTTTCAATCTAAAAAATATCAGGAGGTGTAGAGATGGATGATATGGTAAAGTACGACTCGCTTCAGCTAGCAATGTTTAGCGGTAAAGGTGGAGTAGGAAAAACTACCCTTGCCTGCGGTTTTGCCCGACGCTGGGCGAGATTATTTCCCAACGAACAAATACTGTTAATATCTACAGATCCAGCCCATTCTTTAGGCGATGTGCTACAAATAAAAGTGCAAGACAACGCCTTACCCTTACCTGATTTACCTAACTTGAGTGTTCGAGCGTTGGATGCTAAAGAATTACTTTTAGAATTTAAGGCAAAATACGGCAAGTTTTTAGAGGTATTAGTTGAGCGGGGAAGTTTTGTTGAGGGCGAAGACTTAACACCTGTTTGGGATTTAGACTGGCCCGGTTTAGATGAAGTTATGGGTCTGTTGGAAATTCAACGCCTGCTACCAGAAAAAGTGGTAGATCGCGTAGTAGTAGATATGGCTCCTTCCGGTCACACTTTAAACTTGTTGGGAATCAAAGATTTTTTAGATATAGTTTTAAATTCTTTAGAATTATTTCAAGAAAAACATCGGGTCATTACCCAAACTTTTAAGCGAAGTTATACCGCCGATGAAATCGATGACTTTTTGGTCAAGATGAAATCTGAATTAGCAGAAGGCAGACGCCTACTACAAAATCAAGATATATCTACTTGCTTGGTAGTGGCGATCGCTGAACCCATGAGCCTTTTAGAAACAGAACGATTTCTAGAAAACTTACAAGTGTTAGAAATTAAGAGTGGTGGGTTATTAGTTAACAAGATTTTAGCAGATGCAGATACAGATTTAGATCGCTATAGCGAACAACAAGAATTGCTAAATAAGTTTGTCAAACTACCAGGAAACCAACCTGTTTTTCTTATATCACAACAGCCATCAGAACCACTTGGCAGTGCAGCATTAGACAATCTTATTAACCAAATTCAAAAAATTGATACAGTTCCAATTGCCCCACCACCACCCATACAGTGGCCGGCTAAAGTGCTACCCGATTTCAGCGATTTTATCGCAGAAGGACGGCAACTTATCCTTGTTGGCGGCAAAGGTGGAGTTGGAAAAACGACAGTAGCAGCTGCTATAGGGTGGGCGTTAGCAAATCGTTATCCTGATAAAAAGATTCGCCTCATTTCTATCGACCCCGCCCATTCTTTGGGAGATGCTTTTGGGGCAAAATTAAAACACGAACCCACCCAGATAACGACCAATTTGAGCGGTCAAGAAATCGATGCTGATATAGTTTTGGAACAGTTCCGCAATGATTATCTTTGGGAATTAGCCGAAATGATGAGCGGCGAAGGATCTCAAGCCGGGGCGGTGAAAATTGCTTACACTCCCGAAGCTTGGCGACAAATTGTAGCGCAAGCTTTACCTGGTATTGATGAAATGCTGTCTCTGATCACAGTGATGGATTTATTAGAGCGCAAACAGCAAGATTTAATTATCCTGGATACTGCCCCTACCGGTCATCTTCTGCGCTTTCTAGAAATGCCATCTGCATTAGCAGACTGGCTAGCCTGGATATTCAAGCTGTGGATGAAGTATCAAAATGTTTTAGGTAGGGTAGATTTTATGGGAAGGCTGCGGAATTTGCGACAACAAGTTGTACAAGCACAGAAGAAATTAAAAGACCCCCACCATACTGAATTTATTGGTGTCATCCAAGCTGAAGCTGCAATTATTGCAGAACAAGTGCGGTTAACTGAGTCTTTGCAAAATATGGGAGTTCCGCAGCGTTACATAGTGCATAACCGTTACAGTCAGAATATGGAACTTGATGATAGTTTATTTGCTCAGCAAACTATTATTCGCTTACCAATTTTACCTCGTTCTGTGGAACCGCTAGACCGAATTAAAGCAGCTGCGAGTATGTTACTTTAACGAATTCCGCGAAATTCCGCATCCGCCGGGAGCGGTGACGATGGATAGGGGAGGGCATAAACTGAAAAGCTTAGTCTCAACTTGAAACGGGTTAATAAGTACAAATGTGACTGCAAAAAAAAGGGGAGAAGTTTGATGAACGATTTATTCAAAGGTTTTGAGCAGTTATTAGAACTTGCAAAAGCCTTGGAAGAAAAAATTGAAACTGGAGAACTCAAAGCAGATATGCAGTTCCGAACTCGTCCTTTGAGGAGTATACCTCGTTCTCCCCGTCCTAGCTATGTAAATAATGTCAGCACAAGTAGCTTCCGCACTCCACACTCATCTAGTTCTAGTTCTGGTGGATCGAGTTCTACAACCCCAAACCCAGTCAAACCAAATCAGACAACAGAGAATTATTCGTTAAAAGATGTGGGCGGACTTGGGGAAGTCCTCAAAGAACTCAAAGAATTAATCGCCATACCTTTAAAACGTCCTGACCTACTTGCGAAAATTGGACTAGAACCGACACGGGGTGTTTTATTAGTCGGTCCCCCTGGTACTGGCAAAACTCTCACTGCCCGCGCCCTTACTGAAGAACTGGGAGTCAACCACATTGCCATAGCTGGACCAGAAGTCATCGGTAAACACTACGGCGAAGCGGAACAGAGACTGCGAGAAATCTTTGAGAAAGCTGCGAAAAGTACTCCTTGCTTGATATTCATAGATGAAATCGACAGTCTCGCCCCAGATCGCAGCAAAGTAGAAGGGGAAGTGGAAAAACGGCTAGTCGCACAACTCCTCAGCCTGATGGATGGTTTTGCCACAACTAAAGGCGTGATCGTGCTAGGGGCCACTAATCGTCCCGACCATCTTGATCCAGCGTTGCGACGCCCTGGAAGATTTGATCGCGAAGTGTTATTTCGCGTACCAGACCGTCAGGGACGCTTGGAGATCCTACAAATTCTGACTCGCGCTATACCATTAGACCAGACGGTAAACTTAGAAGCGATCGCCGATTTAGCCGTCGGATTTGTGGGTGCAGACTTGAAAGCCGTCTGTCAAAAAGCTGCCTACAGTGCTTTGCGCCGCCAAGTCCCCTCCATTGAAGCCCAAATTCCAGAGACGATGACGGTACAGCAGTCAGATTTTTTGCAAGCACTTCAAGAAATTAAACCCGCCGTTTTGCGTTCGGTACAAGTAGAATCTCCTAATGTTGCTTGGTCAGAAATTGGTGGACTTGAGGAAATCAAACAAACTCTGCGCGAATCGGTAGAAGGTGCACTGTTACATCCAGAACTTTATTTAAGAACCAAAGCGCGATCGCCCAAAGGCATTTTACTTTGGGGACCACCTGGAACTGGCAAAACTATGTTAGCTAAAGCCGTTGCTTCCCAAGCTAGAGCTAATTTTATCTGCATCAATGGTCCGGAATTACTGAGCAAGTGGGTGGGTGCTAGCGAACAAGCAGTGCGGGAATTATTCGCCAAAGCTAGACTTGCAGCCCCCTGTGTTATTTTTCTCGACGAAATTGATACTTTAGCACCAGCAAGAGGGCGTTACAATGGCGATTCTGGAGTCAGCGATCGCGTTGTGGGACAGTTGCTCACAGAATTAGACGGGTTGCAGACAGGTGCTACCATTCTAGTGATTGCCGCTACCAATCGTCCTGATACCTTAGATCCAGCAATACTTCGCGCTGGACGGTTAGATTTACAGCTATTAGTGGATTTACCTAATTTGGAAAGTCGCTTGGCAATTCTGCTACTCCACAACCAAGACCGTCCATTGCAGGATGTGAGTTTAGCATACTGGGCAGCAGTCACTGAGGGTTGGAACGGGGCGGATTTGGCATTGTTAGGCGATCGCTCTGCTGTAGAAGCAATCCGTCGCTATCGCTCTGGTGGAATGAGTGATCCGGCGGCAATCCGGATTACAACTGACGATTTTAACTATTCCTACCAGGTTTTAAGCCAACAGCGTCCGGCGTAACCTGCTGCGTTGAAAAACAGTTTTCGGTGTATGGCACACAGTTTTTCCCGGTATTCCGTAGGCTAGCTATTACAGCAGTTTTCATATGAATAGACCACAAATCGTAGGGTGGGCATTGCTTAGAAAAGCCGATTTGATAGACATTTGAGATATTAATGAGCAATGCCCACCTTACAGAAAACCGCTGTAAAACACTGGCTAATAATTCTCAACAATTACCGTATTTAATTTCTCCAGGACTTACGCAAGGGAAACGTAGTTGTGTCATTGCGACCAGGAGTACGCAATCTCACAGTCAACTATTATTAGTAACTCGTGCGTAAGTCCTATCCTCAATCTTAGACCTGAATCTTTATACCGATTCTGCTATAAACTTGCACTAAATAATTAAATCTCTTTTCTTGGCGTTCTTGGCGTTCTTGGCGGTACCCTGCGGGAAGCCGCTGCGCGTCTACGTTTTAAAAATAAAGTACATCTATGGCACTTTACGAGCAAGCTATCATGGAGAATTGGTATTAAGACGATTTTCACTAAGGTTTGGGATTATCATTTCTGATAGGAATAGAATTGGTATGACATGTGCAAACATTGCCAACAGGTGATCGAACAGCTAGGAATTGACATTGAGCTTTTTTTCAGAAAGCTAGCAGATTTAGGTAGAGGACAACTTAGCGAGTGGGATAAAGAGATTATTTGTCAATCTTTACTAGGACACTCTCGAAAACACATTGCTCTTCAACTGCGTTTACCTGCTGAAAGTGTTAGAGATCGATTGTCTCACTATATCTATTCTCAAATATCAGAGTTAATGCAAGTTGATCAAGAAGCGATCGCTTTGAACCACCATCAGAAATTGTTACTGTGAAATGGAATCCTCAACAACAAAAATGGAAATGGTCGCATTTACGATCAATGTAGGAATAATATCAAATCCGTTTGTATCGGAATTATTTCTCCTTCCTCTCCACGCCAGTCGCCTACGGAGGGAAACCCTCCTGCAGCGCTGGCTCCTCTGCGTCCTCTGCGCCTCTGCGGTTTTTTAATCATTCAGATGCTACCGGATTTGATATAACTTGATGCTTTGCACATATTTATCCCTATTCCAGCAATTCAACGTGAGCGCCAAACTTAGCCGCTAGTTTGCGATCATAAGTCAGCACCTGAGTATTAGATTGAATTGCTGCTGCCACGAATAACGTATCGTAGAACGAATGACTTGCCTCGACTGCCAATTTTAGAGCAATATCCCGAATTTGAGAACTAGAAATCGTGATATCAACCAATGCCTCAGCATCTTGCAGCGCATCTAAACCTATTTGCAACGGTAGTTGCCGAAATTGTATCCATTGCCAAATCACATTGCCGAGCTCGGTAAACAACGAATCAGGCACCACAATCCGATCTACACTTTCTAAAGCAGTGATTGCCTGGTCATACTTCTCCTCTACGTGTAAGAGCGCATAGGCAAACACCATCGTATCAATCACCATCAGAGTCGTCCTTCTGATTTCCAAGACTGCACCTGACTTTCTTGTTCCATCGGTAACGCTTCCGCGCGTTGACGAATACGAGCAAGCACTTCATTACGTTCGCCATAGCGTTTTTGCAGTAAATCGCGGACTTCTTGCTCCATCGAAATCCCCTTTTGTCCCGCCAAGCGTTTAATCCGAGCGACTAATTCATCAGATATATTGCGAATCGTAATTGTTGCCATACTGCCTCCTTAGAAGAGTGCTAGAATACTCGCGGATCGTTACCTTTATGCTAGCATTCTGCTAGCATTTGAGTCGCCTAAATTATTTCAGCATCCGATTAACTAAGAAAGGTATTGGCGATTCAGAGAAATCAACGCAACTATCTCAAATCTCCTACCACTTCTAAAAATCCGATCAAATTTTGGCATCAGTCCTAAAAGCGACAGATGTAGCACTTCTTTCTACATCTGAAGTAGAGATTTTTTCAGTTCTATTAGTAGGCTGTATTTAACGAATTCAGGAAATGACAATGCAGAATAATTCTTCCACGAACAACCCTACTACTGAACGCTGGCAGTTTTGGATTGATCGAGGCGGTACGTTTACCGATATAGTGGCACAAAGTCCAGATCGTAGAGTCATCGTTCACAAACTGTTGTCGGAAAATCCACAACGTTATACAGATGCTGCAATTCAGGGTATTCGAGATATCTTAGGAATTCCATCTGATGCGCCAATTCCAACCGATCAAATTGCTGTTGTCAAAATGGGAACGACGGTGGCGACGAATGCACTATTAGAGCGTAAGGGCGATCGCACTCTTTTACTGATCACAAAGGGCTTCCGTGATGCGTTACGCATTGGTTATCAAAATCGTCCGAACATCTTTGCGCGTCACATTGTTTTGCCTGAAATGCTTTATGAACGGGTGATTGAAGTTGAGGAACGTTATAGCGCTCAAGGTGAAGAACTTTTGAGCGTTCAAATTAATCCTCAACTCATGCAATCGCTACAATCAGCATACAACGCTGGCATTCGAGCTTGTGCGATCGCGTTTCTACACGGCTACCGCTACCCCAACCACGAACAACAAGTTGCCGCAATCGCCCGTGACATCGGTTTTACCCAAATCTCAGTGTCTCATCAAGTCAGCCCACTGATGAAGCTGGTCAGCCGGGGCGATACTACTGTGGTTGATGCCTATCTATCTCCAATCTTGCGGCGCTATGTAAATCAGGTTGCCACAGAACTCCAAGGTTCGCTCTTGGATGGTGCGGTGCCCCAACTCATGTTCATGCAATCCAACGGCGGTTTAATCGATGCTAACCGATTTCAAGGTAAAGACAGCATTCTATCCGGTCCGGCTGGCGGAATCGTTGGAGCTGTGAAAACGAGCGCAATGGCAGGTTTTGACCGAATCATCGGATTTGATATGGGCGGGACATCCACCGATGTTTCTCACTACAACGGTGAATACGAGCGCACATTTGAAAGCGAAGTTGCTGGAGTGCGGCTGCGTGCCCCAATGATGTCGATTCATACCGTGGCGGCGGGTGGTGGATCGATTCTTTCCTTCGATGGATCTCGCTATCGAGTAGGTCCTGAATCGGCTGGTGCATATCCTGGTCCTACTTGTTACCGTCAAGGCGGTTCATTAACTGTCACTGATTGCAATGTGATGATCGCTAAACTTCAAGCCGCTTTCTTCCCGTCTGTATTTGGCAATGAAGGTAACTTGCCCCTAGACACTGAGATTGTGCGGCAAAAGTTTACCGAATTGGCAGCACAAATTAGTGAAAAAACTGGTTTTCAACAAAAGCCAGAACAAGTAGCAGAAGGATTTTTAGCGATCGCGACGGGTAAAATGGCGAACGCAATTAAGAAAATCTCGATTCAACGCGGCTATGATGTCACAGAATATACACTTTGTTGCTTTGGCGGTGCTGGCGGACAACATGCTTGTTTGATTGCGGAAGCGCTAGGGATGACCCGAATTTTCATTCATCCCTATGCAGGGGTGTTATCTGCCTATGGCATTGGGTTGGCGGATGTACGAACTCTCAAACAAAAGGCAGTGGAAGTTCAATTAACCGAGTCCGAACTGCCTTCGCTAAAACAAACGCTTGCCACTCTTACTGCTCAAGGTCGCACTGAAATTATTCAACAGGGAATCGCTGAGTCTCAAATCCACGTTCTACTTAAAGCACATCTACGCTATGCAGGGACAGATTCTGCTTTGGTTGTAGATTTTGGGAATGTGGTTTCCATGCGCGATCAGTTCTTGCAAGCCTATTACCAGCGTTACGGCTTCACGATGCCTGATAAATTACTGATGGTGGAAGCGGTTTCTGTGGAAGTGGTTGGACAGACCATCGACCTCGAAGAACCGATACTTACATCTAGCAGAACCACACCGCTTGAAGCAATCGCGACGGTACAAATTTACACCAAAGGTAACTGGCACGATACGCTCGTTTATCAGCGTCAGGATTTAAGACCTGGCGATCGCATCACAGGAGCCGCTTTGATCGTCGAACCCACTGGAACAAATGTGATTGAGCCTGGTTGGTGTGCAGAGTTAACTGCACGGAATCACCTAATTTTGAGTAGGGATGAAGCAAAGATCAAAGATCAAACTACTAATTCATCCTTCAGCTTAGCACAAAATTCAAGTAAGTTAAATTCAAAGTCCTTTTCTGCCCCCGACCCTGTTCTCCTAGAAATTTTCAACAATTTAGTGCGGGCGATCGCAGAGTAAATGGGCATCACGCTGCAAAACACAAGTTACTCCGTCAACATTAAAGAACGGCTCGATTTCTCGTGCGCCATTTTTGATCAACACGGACAACTCGTCGCCAACGCGCCGCATATTCCGGTTCATCTTGGTTCGATGAGCGAAAGCGTGGCTAGTTTAATCCAAGCCAAAGGCAATACAATTAAACCCGGTGATGCCTACGTTTCTAATAATCCCTACAACGGGGGTACGCATCTTCCAGATGTCACAGTTATTACTCCAGTTTTTGTCTCCCAGGCTGCAATTCCTTTATTCTACGTCGCCTCACGTGGTCACCATGCCGACATCGGCGGAATTACACCGGGTTCGATGCCACCACACAGCACCACTATAAATCAAGAAGGCATCTTGCTTGATAACGTTTTGCTTGTAGAGCAAGGACGTTTTCGAGAAGCAGAATTACTAGAATTGTTGAACGCAGGTAACTATCCGGTTCGCAATCCCGCTCAAAATTTAGCTGATCTCCAAGCACAGATCGCCGCTAATGAGCGAGGTGTGCAGGAACTTTCCCGCATGATCGAGCATTACGAACTAGGAACGGTGCAAACATACATGCAGCATGTCCAAGATAATGCTGAAGAATCAGTGCGGCGCGTGATTAATGTGCTTAAAGATGGCAGCTTTACTTATTCTATGGATGATGGAAGTGAGATCAAAGTCAAGATTACGATTGAGCGAAGCCATCGCGCTGCCTGTATTGATTTTACTGGCACCTCTGCGCAGCAATCTACAAATTTGAATGCCCCAATAGCTATTTGCAAAGCGGTTGTCCTTTATGTTTTTCGTACACTCGTTGATGATGACATTCCCCTGAATGCAGGATGCCTCAAACCTTTAGAGATTATTATTCCAGAGGGCTGTCTGTTGAATCCGCAATATCCAGCCGCAGTCGTCGCAGGTAACGTTGAAACGTCCCAAGCGATCGCAAACGCCCTGTATGGTGCCCTTGGTATAATGGCAGCATCTTGTGGCACCATGAACAATTTCACCTTTGGCAATGAGCGACACCAGTATTATGAAACTATTTGTGGTGGTTCTGGTGCTGGGGCAACCTTTAACGGAACTGATGCTGTTCAGACGCACATGACTAACTCACGCCTCACCGATCCGGAGGTGCTAGAGTGGCGATTCCCGATTTTAGTGGAAGAGTTTGTTATCCGTCCTAATAGTGGCGGAAAGGGAAAACACAGGGGTGGAAACGGAGTCATTCGTCGGATTAAATTCCGTGAAGCGATGACTGCTGCAATTTTATCAGGTCATCGCGAAAAGCCGCCCTTTGGGTTAAAAGGTGGTGAACCGGGCGCGATCGGGCGCAATTGGCTAGAACACCATGATGGGACAATCGAACCCCTCCCTAGCAAAGCAGAGGTTCAAATGCATCCAGGCGATGTCTTTGTGATTGAAACGCCAGGAGGCGGAGGATTTGGTTCAGTCAAAAGCTTACAAGACGACTAAACCCATAATCGCATAACTACGAGTGCCAAAAGAAATTCCAACCTATAGGCAATACCTTCGCTAAACTCTATTCCCAAGGCTCTTAAATTGGCGAAGGTATTGACCTTAGTACAGCATTTCATAAATCCGTGACGAATTGAATCACCTACTGGTAAAGCTTCAAGAGGTTCAATAACGCTACGAACTTGTTAAATCTTGTACTTAGTAGCTCTTGCTTACTAAGCAGTACTGCACTCGTCCCAAGGGGACATACGCAAAGCAGTGCGTAACATAAAATTATAAACAAATCCTAACTTACTTAACCCAAAAACACAGTTCTGAAAGTGGAACACATGCGCTTCCTGCAGTCGTCTAGGATTTGGTATACATTTGTAAAGGGGAAGTATCTTAGGTAAGAGTTTCTTGGTTGATTTAAGTCCCTGCCAGGGTTTTAGTAAACCATTATCCTTGCCTTTATCTCGTAAGACCTCAGGGAGCATTTTAAATCGTAGTAATACGGTGCAAATGTGAACCAAACTACCTTTAACAGGGTAAGTGTCGGCATTGACAACGGTTCCGTTATCAGCCAAGTCAACTGGGAAAGGAACTAGAAGACTATGCCGAATCAATAAATTTGGCTTTCCTTGTTCAAAACCCCGTGCTAGTTACACTCACGGATGGAACACTGGCGATATAGCTTTTGGCAAAGGTCTTACAGGTCGCGTTGTAGTGCAATCAAGTACAAGATTAGAGATTCGCGTTGATGGGAAAAGAATCCGCGCTAAGTTATCAGAGTTTAAAAAATTGCACATGAAGGATAGCTATTCCTATGGTTAACCGAATGTCTGTTTTACTTCGTTTCGTACCGATATGTCCCATTAAAAGCTCATCTAGTCAATTGGCAACTGTACACTGTCCTGTTGGGCTGCGTTATATTCTATCCGAATGAGATCTCAGATAATGGAGCATGACAACTAAGCTGCTGAACAATCGCTATCAAGTTCTCCAGGTACTCGGTGCCGGTGGGTTTGGTGAAACTTTTTTGGCGGAAGATACTCATATGCCTTCTCGCCGTCGCTGTGTGATTAAGCAACTCAAACCCGTAATCAACAACCCGCAAACTTATCAAGTTATCCAAAACCGATTTGAACGAGAAGCTGCAACCCTGGAGTTTCTCGGCAAAGGTAGTGACCAAATTCCCGAACTCTTTGGCTACTTTCCTGAAACAGGGCAATTTTACCTTGTTCAAGAATGGATTCAAGGTGAAACTCTAGCACACATAGTTAAGTCACAAGGGGCACTGGGCGAAACGACTGTTAGGCAAATCTTATTGAGTTTGCTGTCCGTATTGGATTATGTCCACAGTAAAGGGATTATTCATCGGGATATTAAACCGGACAACATCATTATCCGCTCCTCGGATGGCAAACCTGTCTTAATTGATTTTGGTGCTGTCAAAGAAACAATACGTTCAGTGGTGAGTCCTGGAGGATATCCCGTACAATCACTGATTATTGGTACACCAGGCTATATGCCGAATGAGCAAGCTGTTGGACGCCCAGTTTACGCCAGTGATATTTATAGTTTAGGCATGACAGCAATTTACTTGCTCACTGGTAAATACCCAAGTGAACTACAAACAGATCCTCAAACTAGTCAAGTGACATGGCACCACCTAGCTCCTCAAGTATCCCAAAACTTGGTGATGATACTCAATCAGGCAATTAAGCCACTTGCAGGCGATCGCTACACTACCGCCAGCAAAATGCTTTATGCTTTGAGATCTGCAACTTCTGTGCCTACGGTGGAACCAACAGCAGCCTCTCAACCGACAGTACCCCTTGTGACTACAAGTTCTGGTGGATCATACTCATCACAGTATACTCAACCAGCATTGCCTTCCACTCGCAAACCTGCTGTTATTCCAACTTCTTCCACTCCAGCAAACTGGCAAAAACCTGCTTGGATTGTAGGCAGTATGCTTGTGGGTAGCTTGATTGGTGCGGTAGCCATTGCCAATATAAATCGTCAATCATCTGAAGTTCCCGTTGCAACATCGCCCACCTCTACAGAGGTTCCAACAGCGAACGAAACAAATCCAACCCCTGCAACACCCTCCCCAACTCCTACTTCTCAAGCTAGGATACGTAGATATAGCAGAGTTACTACACCAGAACCAGTCGTGATTGCACCCACGCGAGCGCAACAACAACCAGAAGCTTATATATCTGCTTCACCCTCAGTTGTTCCTGACTCGAAATCACAGTTATCAACAATTGAGCCTGTACCAGAACAACAAGTCCCTGAACAATTGCAAACTCCAATTACTTCCATTCCACAGCAAAGCATACCGCAAGAATCTATCCCACAACAACAATTTACACCACAAAAAACGGAACAACCAGTAACACAGCAAAAACCACAACAACAATCTACACCACAAAAAACAGAACAACCAGTAACACAACAACAATCTACACCACAAAAAACAGAACAACCAGCAACTTCTCCTAATGTGATCTCAACTCCAGAGGCTTCCACCCCACCTCCACAGCTGGAAAAACAAAGTCTTGCAATTCCAAAAACCAGTAGTAGTGATGTTCCTGCATTTCCCGTTGGTTCTTCAGAAGATACTGTTACAGCAGCTTTAGGAAAGCCAACTAAGGTTTCTAGAGGTGCGTTTGGGAGAACTCGTGCTTACCTTTACCAGCGTGATCCAAACCGCGTTGATCTTGGTTATTTGTTTGATCGGCAAACAAAAATGCTGCGTCAAACAGAAGTTTCTTTTGCCCAATCTGTTGCACCGGAGGTGATGCACAACACATTGCAGGGAATGCTAGGGGGTAGTGCTTCTGGTAATATTAAGCAAGGACTGCAACAAGTTTATGATCGCAAAACCAATCAATACTCTTTTAATGTTGGTGGACTCAAAGGCTCGATAGAACGCAATTCAGAAGACCAAATTTACATTGCAATTTGGGATTCTAACTTGCATTGATCAAAAAATCTCTATCTATAGCTGTTGCCAACTCTATTAGGACATATAGGAGGGAGGAGAGAACAGGTAATAGGTAACAGGCAACAGGGAACACCCGAACTCTTAACGCTTAACTATTAACCCTTAACGCTTAACAGGCGTGTGAAAGTCTGGTGATGTCTGTTTTATCTCATTAGTTCATCTCCTAATCTACCTGGTAACGGCTATACGTGCTAGTCGCGTTTCTTGCTTTATGCAATCGCCCTAATTCATATTTCTATTCTGCAACGTCTAAATTCCAGTAATGGTTTGCTGCACTCGTTGCAAGTTGGTGTTATCCTGTTTTTGAGAATAGATTTTAGCCGCTTGCTCAAAAGCCTGCTTCGCTTCTACTTTCTTTTTCAAAGCCAAGAAAGCGTTACCTTTGTTTTCGTATGCTTGAGCATAGTTAGGATCGCGCTTAATCACGCGATACGCGAAGCGTCAAGCCTCCGGCTTATCGCAGTCTTTAATTGCATCCTCATATTTCTTGCGGGCAAAGCGGGCTAAACTTCGCTGATAGTAAGCATCAACGTAGTTTTCATCTATATCAATTGCCTGATCATAATCTCTAGTCGCATCTTTATGTTCGCCGTTCGCATAGCGGGCTACTCCCCGGTTAAAGTATGCCCAAGCCCAGCCAGCCCTTTCAACGCGAACAAATGAACTAGTGAGTCATTCCAATGACACAAGTTGCAGATGAGTAGGAAAATAGATATTTTCGACCAATTTTAGCGTGTGTTAACTCTGAGAGTTATGAGTGGAGTTGAGACTAAAAATCGGCGATACGCCTTTGGCGTCTGCGCTCCGCGCAATCGCCATCGACAGTAGAAACTTCGCTTAGGCGTGAGCAAAAGGTGTGATGAGCGAACAAGCGGAAATGCTCGAGTTGTCTCCAGGAGGCACGAGGGGGGCTGCGCCCTCCCTCAGGACTCCCCCCGTTGCCTGTCGCTGAGCGACCGCCGCTATCAAAATAGCGAGTGAAGCGGCATCGCCTGTCGTGGCGGTCACTCACCCTTCGGGTTCGCAGTCGCTACAACGGGGGGAACCCCCGCAACGCGCTGCGAACCGCTTCGCTGCGACAGGCTCAAAAAAAGATTACTTATCTCAATAGATATCTAAAAGGCGTGCAGTCGAAACATGACGATGTCTATGATCAACAATTAAAGGTTGGCGTTTTTTCTTCGGACTTCTTATGGCTTTGAGAAAACGTTTGAGATTCACGCCAGTCGCCAGCTGTTGTAAAAGTTGTCCCATTTGGTCTAAAGAATATGTCCTGAATATTTCCCACTGCTGGGATGGAATAGCAATCATCATCCCGCGATATGTGCCTTGAATTTCATCTACTAAGTAGAAATCAGACAAACCTGCATCAATTTTGGCGATGCCATGTACGCTTCCTAAGGCGGCTTTTAGAGTGGCGAGAATGTTGTATGTTACTAACGCCATCGAAAACGAGAACAGGGCAGCTTTAGGATAGGCTAACGTTTGAATTTCTGCGTTAAAATTTTCAGTTACGGTTTGAAAAAGGGTTTCTAGACTCCAACGATTACGATATAACTCGGCTATTTTTGCCGCATCAGCGTGGCTTAAGGGTAAGTTTGTCAAAATCGCTATTTCCCATTCTTTGTCTCGTGTTGGCACAAACAACTTCAGCACAACTCGTCGGCATTTTAAACGATTTCCCTCCTAACAAATTTCGATGCACTGCTCAAAAAGATTTCCTGTATCGGTTTGACCCAAAGCTCTTAAGGTGCTCAGTTCTGTCCAACCTAAAGACCCATGTTGCCGAATCACAAAGAAAGCTTTTTGCTGTGCAATCGTCCACAGAAACTTGGCTGTGCAAAAATTCCGGTCTCCAGTCCAAACATCGTTTGGTTGTACACCAGACAGCACATTATCAAATAAACTCCGCTCATTTGCATGACCATCTTGACAAAGAATAATATCTATTACCAGTTTTGATAGTGGATCTAATACAACTATTGCTTTACCTGGCAAAGCTTTAGCTGCAAATAAACGAATTGCATCTAATCGATGGTCTGTAGCAGCCAAACAAGTCCCATCTACAATTTTATGCCGATATCCTGGTAGTGGATTTGGCTGTTCTCCACCCATGATTTCAATTAGCACTCGCAAATCGCTCGCTGTTTCTCTTACCAATGCTTGACTCACACTCAGTTCTACACCGCAGAGCTTTTTATATAGTGCTGTGGTGCTCACAATCAGGTTTGTTGGTCTGGCTTTATAGGCGGCATGAACCGATTTTTGAATTCCACACACCACCAAACTCATCAAATCTACTTGGCTGGAAAATAGTAATTCTTGCTGGTGCTGTACTTTCGCGTGAGTTTCAAATAATTTATCCATCCGTTCCGGGGCAAATACACGCTCCATTAATCCTCGTGCCATTACACTTACTGGACTTTCTTGGACAAATTGTTCAAAAATGGAGCGTAGCATCTTGACACCCAAACTCGCCCTTATATCTTGAGGATACATCGAAGTTGTACCTCAGATTCCTGACTGGCACAGGGTTTTAGATTTCAAAATCCTAGTTCATTTGTTCGCGTTGAAAGGGCTGGTGGCTTTAGTCCTAGCAGTAGGTGCTAGCGTAACCGCCATTTTCTCTTGTTTAAAATAGCCGCGAGGGTCACTATGGTCGAATAGATTTTAAACGCCAAACTTGAGATACAATCTCAAGTTTGCATTGAATGATTTAGTTTTCTGGTTCCTGCCAGCAACTAATATCAAATCCGTTTATATCGGAATTTTTCCTTCTTCCTCTCTCTCTGTGTGTCCTCTGCGCCTCTGCGGTTTTTTTATCACTCAGATGCTACCGGATTTGATATAAAACGGAATGCCCATTTTAGTTTGGGGTGATTGCACTGAGGGGTGTCTCCCCTCAGTACGAATTCTGTTTACTCGCATATAAAAATTACATCAGGGTGCATGAGTCCAATTCATTAAGTGAAAGTCACTCTTTGTTTTGGTTTCTCGTATGAAAAAGCTAAGGTTCTTGAGTAATTACTTAAACGAGTAATTACTCAATCCACCTCAACTGGAGTGCGGAAGGTGGGTTTCACAAGTTCGTAGCGTTATTTAGCCTCTTGAAGCTTTACCAGTAGGTGATTCAGTTCGTCACGGATTTATGAAATGCTGTACTAAGCCCCCTTTTTAACTCTGTTGGGGGATCTTAACAAAACTAAACACCACTAACTGAACTGTATTGATTTTTATCAAAGTAAAGCTGGTTGCATAAGTTGTCAAAAGCCACTGTATTTATCTTCAGAGGTTTTTGGAGCAAGTTTATGCGAATCTACTGGAAGCCGATTATTTGTGAGGTGATATTAGAAATTCTGCTAGAACTAGCCCCAGGAAGCTTCGACATTATGGCGACTATTAGCGAGTATTTGGTGGAATCGACTTGGGAAGCTAGCAGAACTTCAATTCAACTAGTTTTGGGAATGAATTCCCAAGCAGCTTTCCACTAATCTCTCTAAAAGGAGTAAGTGCCATCTGCTCCTCAAAACACTTACTTTACAAGACTTGCAGACAAATTTTGTTTTTCCCCAAAATGAGCTAGTGGCTACAAAACTTTTTACAATCTTGGATCAACAGGTTCGCTCTCCATCGCCAAAATACCAAAAACACACTCATGCACACGACGCAGTGGAACATGAGCAACAAATAGCTCCAAAGCCTCGACACCCAAAGCAAACTCCCGCATCGCTAAAGAACGCTTGACAGATAGTCCCCGTTGACTTAAATGTTGCAAATTCTCAGGCGTTGAATATTCGGGATCGTAAATCATTCGCAGATATTCGCGTCCTCGACACTTGACAGCAGGCTGAACAATCTGGCGATCGCCTTTAACAATAAATCGCTAACATATTGTTAGCGATTTGCAGCACGTCCGCTCACTAACTTCACTGGATCAATATCCAAAAGCAGTGCTGCAGTGCATCGTTGCTCATTTGCTTCTGGATAGAAGACGTGCGCTTGTCCAAAGGAAAGAGGAAAAGACTGACAACGATCTGGGTGTTTATGCAGTAGGTATCCTAAATCTGTAGCTGGATAATATGTGGTTGTAATCGACAGCAGCATTCACAATAAACAGAGGTTCACTCTGGGCAGAATAATCATAATTACTGCTTAACAGCTCGTGATTACCAAAAATATTTATTTAATGCTGCCATAGCACTTCCTACTTGATATTTCTTAACAGATTCTTTGGAAAAGGAAAATATTTTGCTTGGCTAAATATTTGTGATAGGCTAGCTTATTTTCCTGTTTGTCTTTTCCTAAGTTGTATATAGAATTAAACACTCTAGATAATTAGGGAGCATCTTGTGAACTTCGACACTGATCGCGGTAGCGGCAGGTTTTTCCTGCAATGTTTCTGTTAATCTTGAACCTACACACCAAATCTTTTGTTAAGACTGGCAGTGAGGAGTGAAGTGTGTAGGAATAGCCGGGATTGTGGTACTGTCTCTACACCAATACAGGCGCAATCCATTGTACCTCTAGCCTTACACCTTTCATTCTTTGAAGACGTTAATTTTTGTTTGATTGTGTAAATCCCGTTCATCAATACCCCACCTACACAGCAACTAGGTGGGATTATTGTTTTAACTGATAAAACTTCTTCCTGGTTCTTTCATTTTGAATTTTGTTCGCCTTTGGCGTGCCCTTTGGGCATATTTTGAATTTTGAATTGCCTAACATGGACGCCTGTTGGGGTTTGAATAAATCATCTGTAAAACCTTGGGCGGTTCATCACCAATGTGAAAAGCACGGACTCGTTCCTCAATCACTCTATCTGTATTCGTCACCCGCGCAAATTGCCTTTTGTGTTCTGCCCAAGACTCTACAAGGATTGTTTCCACAAAGCGACTAGGATCAGATAAATCTTGATACAAGCCCCATTGAATCGCACCATCACGCCGGCGAATTTGGCTAAATGCTTGCATCACCTTGGTAAACTCTTCAGCGTTTGCTGGGTCAATGCGATATTCTAAAGTAATTAAAACAGGGCCATCATTTGGGCAAGGTTCAAAAGCAATGCGTGGCTGATCCCAATGCAGCGACGCTTGTAAGTCCAATTTTTCAGCACAGCGAAGACGATAACGCCTTGTCAGCAGGACACACACAATTAATCCTACAGCAGCACTGGTAAGGGCAGTCGAGATACTTGTATGTTGAGCCAAAGTACCCCACAAAAGACTGCCCAACACCATACTTCCTTGGAACACAAGCAATTGTACAGATAAAGCTCTAGCACGCACCCAGCTTGGAACTGATGTTTGGGCTGTGACAGTCAGACTAACCATCACGCACAGGGACGAAATGCCCACCAGTAGCATCACTACCCACACCAGTGGTACAATCCGGAAATATGCTAGTGCCAGCATCATCGCAGCCATCACTAAGGATGCGATCGCCACCAGGCTGTCGATTGAAAATTTCTCTCGTGCTTTGGGTAAAATAAACGCTCCTATTAAGCCACCAATACCCCAAAAGCCAAGAACGACACCATATCCAAACGCATCCAGCCCCAACTCTTTACGCCCCAGCAGTGGTAGTAGGGCAAACAAAGCGCTAGCAAAGAAAATGTAGGCTACTGTCCTAATCAGTACAGATTGAAAGACTGGGGCGTAACGGATGTAACGTACCCCTGCTTGCATAGCTCCCACAAACCGTTCTGTGGGTAAAGCACTCTTTTCATCCGTACGTTTCCAGCGAGAAATCACAAATATCACACTGACAAACGAAGCAGCGTTTAGCAGGAAAACAACACCCGTTCCTGCTGTGGCGATGACAATCCCTGCTACGGCTGGACCAATTGAGCGAGATAAATTAACAACAATACCACTGAGAGTGACAGCTTGCGGCAGTTCTTCTTTCGTTACGAGTTCGGGCGTTACAGCTTGCCAAACAGGCATATTCATCGAACTACCGATACTCAGAGCAAAGGTTAACCCTAAGAGTATCCACGGAGTTGTTATGTGAGCTATTGTCAGCACACCCAACAAAGCAGCTACGACTAACATCCAACCCTGTGTCCACAGCAGCATCTTGCGACGATCAACAACATCAGCAAGTGCTCCTGCTGGTAACGCCAGCAAAAAAAATGGTAAGCTAGACGCCGCCTGCATCAGCGCCACTAACAACGGTGAATTGGGGGCAAGAGTTGTCATTAACCATGATGCGCCGACATCGTGCATCCAAGTTCCAATGCTTGACACTGCTGATGCTACCCACAAGGCACGAAAGACTGGCTGACGCAGAGGAGTCCACATCGAAAGAGCAACTGCTGATGGTGATGTCATATTAGAAGTATTGACTCGTTAAAAGGCTTTAGACAGCCCAGCTTGTTTCAAAACAGCGTTGGCTGTATGGCGTGACTTGATAGAACTATCTACCACAAATCGACGATCTGTAATTGGACTGTACCAGATTTCATGGTCTCCTTTACCTTGCCGTTCAAAGTAACAACCAGCTTCAGAAAGAATCTTTTTCAACTCAGCAGTAAATGACGCACTCATTTAGTTAGTTACCGAAATTAACTCTTGCCGATGACTGATTAACTCAAAAGTGATAGAACCCGCATAGTCAGAAGGTACAATTCTGTTTATAATGATGAGTTCTGGAATCATATCTCGAAGCTTTTGTGTAAGAACCTCAATTGTAGAAGCTTCAGTGACTAATCCTGGCACGTCTTCACTCGTTGCAACCCAGACTTGTGCATCTTTATCCCAAAAAGCTTGAACTTTAAATGTGATTTGTGTCATGATTAAGCGCTCTGTCGAATTGACGACGTAATTTGAGTTTAAAACAAACGTCAAATATCTACCGTGTTAAACAAAAAAGTTGTTAAATCCTCTAAAATACGTAATCCCCTCAGAGAACCAGAAACAAGACGACTTGCAGCAATTGGTTGTCTAAGGAGTTCCATTGCTAAAGGAAATGCCTGCAAAGAACCATCAGAGTGAAATGCATTGGTGAGGTTAGGAATATTGTGATGTGCATCGTCGCTGATGACTCGCAACATTGCTACAGCAATTCCTCGCTGACTCAAAAATTCTAATGCTGCAAATCCCTCCATGTCTACAACGTCAGCATGATATGTTTGACCTAATTGAAGTTTTTCACTGGCAGAATAAATCAGGCGATCGCTCGTCAAACCAACACCCGTAAAAACTCTATCTTGTAATTGGTTTTGGACTATCTTTGTTAACTCGCGATCGCACAAAAGTTCAGCAGCACTTTTCTTTTCGTCTGTACCAGGATAAACGCAACTTCGATACACTACAGCCTTGCCAACACTGTATTTACTTGACAAACTTCCACATAACCCCATCAACAAAACTCTCGGTTGCGGATGATGAGAAAGATGTTCAGCTTCCAACCATTGTTCTAAATGTTTGGTTAATGCTGAAGAACCCATAGGAATCGGAAAAACAGGCGGTGTGGGAACTGCAAGCCGATTTAATCCTTTGCAAACAGCTTTGTACTCTGGTCCAGTAACAACTAAAATGGCATCCACAAGCATTTTCATAATTTTTTGGCGCTATTGCGTATACTGCGATTACAGCTTTACTTTTCGCCTCTGGGATACCAACTCAGCTGCTAACAGAATTGCTGCTTTCATACTCCTAGCATCGGCAATTCCCTTACCGGCAATATCAAATGCCGTCCCATGATCCGGTGATGTACGAATAAAAGGAAGACCTATAGAAGTATTAACTGCTCTGTCAAATGCCATCAACTTCACAGGTATTAAACCTTGGTCATGATACAGTGCAAGGTAAGCATCTGCAGCTTGTGACGGGTTTACCCTGAGCGGACTTGTGCTGAGCGTAGTCGTAAGCGCAAGCGCACGCCAAGGCGAACGCGTAGCGTCTCCGGAGGAGATAGCAGCCGAAGGGTCAATGTTACCATACCAAGCTTGACCTGGTTTAACCCACATTGTATCTGGTGGAACCGGACCGTCTAATTGTAAATTCGGGCGGTTTTTGCGTTCTTGCTCAATCCAGGGAATTAACCAATCTTGTTCTTCGTGTCCAAGTTGTCCTTGTTCGCCGCTGTGGGGGTTTAAACCAGCGATCGCAATCCTCGCTCTTTGTAAACCAAAATCTTTCTCCAAACACTCCACCAACAAGTCAAGTTTTTCTGTCATCAACTGCGGTGTTAATACTTTGGGTACTTGACTTAATGGCACATGTGTGCAAGCAAGCAGAGTGCAAAGTGTCCAGTTAGTATGGGGCGAACGAGCGACAAATAACATTCCTACACGCTTGGCACCCGACTTTTCAGCCAAAAGTTCTGTTTGACCTGGATAATTATACCCTGCCGCCTTCCAGGCTGATTTGGCAATTGGACCTGTGACGATACCATCAAATTGATCTGCTAGTGTTTGGGCAATTGCAGTTTCCATATAAGCAAAGCTAGCCGCACCACTCGCTGCATTCCCAGTTCCAATAAGAATTTCATCCTGTATGTGCTTGTCTAAGGGCACATCAAAAATTGATAGTTCTTCTGGATTTGCTAAAGGCTGAGAATTCTTGGCTAATTTTAGTTTCGTATAAATCTCTACTAATAAACTACGGCTACCCACGACCGTCAGATCACAACTTTTGCTAACTTCTGGATCGGCTAAAGCTTTTAAAATAACTTCTGGTCCAATTCCTGCTGGATCTCCCAGTGTTAATGCTAAGCGTGGGCGGCTTTGCACTGGTGTTATATCTTTTTCATCTAATTTGTACATTGTTGGCATATTATTCCTTCTCAAGATACACTTCAACTTCGTAGAGAGCAGGAATTTGCTCAAAACAGACTTGTTTGGTCAGTTCTTGACTCAAGGACTTGCAAATAAAAAAATATTCAATCGGAGGGAGACAAGGAGGACGACTTGGGATATCGGCTACTTTACAATGTTTTACACTAGTCTAATACTTTGGCACCTCTTTCAGGCTCTGGTAAACTTAACTTAATTAAACAATTTGCAAAGGAGAATTGCAGCAATGAGCGGCGAAATGTTGAATGCAGCTTTGTTGTCCTTCGGATTAATCTTTGTAGGCTGGGCTTTAGGCGCTTTGTTGCTCAAAGTTCAGGGTGGAGAAGAGGAATCGCTGTAAAAAAGCATCGCGTTAGAGACAAGAGACAACTTTAAAGTCTCTTTGTCTCGTATACGCGCTTTAAAAGCGTGTAAAATTTTGTTTGCATAGTCAAGTCTGATAAGATTTTATTCATAAAAGTTTAAATTTTGTAAAAAGCTCTCATGACATTATTAATAATTGGTGCCACTGGTACCTTAGGGAGACAAGTGGCTCGTCGTGCGATCGATGAGGGGTATAAAGTCCGGTGTCTTGTTCGGAATGCAAAAAAAGCCGCGTTTTTAAAAGAGTGGGGAGCAGAAGTTGTACGAGGAGATTTATGCTATCGTCAGACATTGACAGCAGCACTTGAAGGTGTGACAGCAGTTATTGATGCGTCAACATCTCGTCCTGCCGATTCTGTTAGTATCAGACAAGTAGATTGGGAAGGCAAAGTCTCTTTGATTCAAGAGTCTGTTGCTGCAGGTGTAGAACGTTTTATCTTTTTCTCCATAGTGGATGCTGAAAAATATCCAGACGTACCGCTGATGGATATTAAGCGGTGTACAGAACTCTTTTTGGCTGAATCTGGTTTAAATTACACCATATTGCGACTGTCTGGCTTCATGCAAGGCTTAATTGGTCAATATGGAATTCCCATATTGGAAGCACAGCCTGTTTGGGTAACAGGAGATTCGTCTGCGATCGCCTACATGGACACTCAGGATGTTGCTAAATTTGCCATTCGCGCGCTGAAGGTACCAGAAGCCGAAAAGCAAACTTTTCCAGTGGTGGGAACTCGTGCTTGGAGTGCCGAGGAAATTATAGCCTTGTGTGAACGCTTATCCGGAAAAGAAGCGCGGATTACACGGTTGCCAATTAATTTACTACGTACCGTGCGCCGAGTCATACGCTTTTTTCAGTGGGGATGGAACGTCTCAGATAGACTTGCTTTTACAGAAGTCATCGCCAGTGGCAAGCCGCTAAATGCTCCAATGGAGGAAGTTTATCAGGTTTTTGGGTTAGATCCAAACGAAACCGCAACCGTAGAAACTTACCTGCAAGAGTACTTCAGCCGAATTTTGAAGAAGCTCAAGGAGTTAGACTACCAGAAGATTCAGCCCAAAAAGCAAAAACCAAAAAGGTCCCCGTTTAAGAAAACCGACACTCAGTAGCTATCAGTCATAAGTCATGACTCAGTAGTTCTGACACAAAGACAAAATATTAATGACTAAATAGCCCAAAATGTGCAACGATTAACATAATAAAGTGCGTCACCAATAATTGGATATTTCAGTGTGCCCAAAGCAGGCATTATCTACAATGACGTTAAGCCGGTAGCAAGCCGAATCGCTATCGAACTGAAACAGACATTAACCGCCGCAGGTTGGGATATCTGTGTCACATCAGCTGTCGGCGGAATCTTGGGTTATTCTACACCGGAAAGTCCCGTATGCCACACCCCAATAGAGGGACTAACACCTCCCGGATTTGATTCAGATATGAAATTTGCGGTGGTGTTAGGGGGAGACGGTACAGTTCTGGCTGCTTCTCGCTTAGTTGCTCCTTGTGGTATCCCGATTTTAACGGTCAACACCGGTCACTTGGGATTTTTGACCGAAACTTATCTCAATCAATTACCCCAAGCAATAGAAAAGTTGCTTCTGGGTGATTATGAGATTGAGGAAAGAGCGATGCTCACAATCAGAGTTTTTCGGGAAGATTATGTCATGTGGGAAGCTCTGTGCTTAAATGAGATGGTGCTGCATCGAGAACCATTGACCTCTATGTGTCATTTTGAGATAGCAATTGGTCGGCACGCAGCAGTAGACATTGCAGCAGATGGTGTGATAGTATCTACGCCGACAGGTTCTACAGCATATTCGTTGAGTGCTGGCGGTCCAGTCGTGACTCCGGGTGTACCCGTACTGCAGCTTGTACCCATATGTCCTCATTCTCTGGCTTCTAGAGCTTTGGTATTTCCAGATAGTGAACCACTTAATATCTACCCAGTGAATACTCCTCGGCTGGTGATGACTGTGGATGGTAATGGAGGGTGCTATGTTCTGCCAGACGATAGAGTTTCAGTAGAGAAGTCACCCTATTGTGCCCCGTTTGTTCGTCTCCAACCCGCAGAATTTTTCAAGATTTTACGAGAAAAACTGGGTTGGGGTTTACCACATATAGCTAAGCCTAGCTCTGTAGAATTACCCTAGGGTTATTTGGGATTTTGGATGAGTGAGGCGTTGTCTAAAAGTAGAATTTATGATTTAACTCATAAACAACGCCAGCGAGATTTGAAATTAGTGATTAAAATGACTGTATCTGTCGATTTGTATGGCAGATACTTATATGTGCTAAAACATGGTCGGTAGAACACGTGTCAAGTCAAGATTGATTGATCAGCAAAAATCCGTAAACTGCACTTCTACCAACTCAGTCAAAATCCTAAATCTAAAATAGAACATCCAAAATTAATATGACACTTGCTCATAACCCTTGTGTATTGCTAATTGAAAGCGATGAAAATCTCGCAAATCAGCTTGCTTTCGATTTGAAAGAAGCTGGTTATGATCCCATCGTGGCTCATGATGGGACGAATGGTATACAATATAGTCGCGATCGCGAACCTGCTTTAGTTGTGATTGACCGAATGCTAGCAGGAGAATCAGGACTGTCGTTATGTAAAAATTTTAGAACGACTGGAATGCGATCGCCTGTGCTAGTGCTAATGGCACGCGATACAGTGGATGATCGCGTAGCTTGCTTAGATGCTGGGGCTGATGATTACTTTCTCAAGCCTTACCGGGGTGAGGATTTTTTGAACCTGGTTCGCTTATACTTAAAACCTGAAGTCGATACTTCCGAGCACTTACGTTTTGGTGATCTCGTTTTAGATATAGCAACCCGCCGCGCCATAGTTAATGAACGGGCGATTGACTTAACAATGAAGGAATTTGACCTGCTTAAGTATATGATGGAACATCCCCGTGAGGTATTAACCCGTGAACAAATACTGGAAAATGTTTGGGGTTACGACTTTATGGGCGAGTCGAATGTGATTGAAGTCTACATTCGCTACTTGCGACTAAAAATAGAAGACGAAGGTCAAAAGCGACTCATTCAAACGGTGCGAGGTGTAGGCTATGTATTGAGAGAAACTTGAACACGAGTGGGAAGAGTCGAGCAAGTGAGGTGAATAACAAAATAAATAGCTAATGACTAAAATTTCTATGATTAATTGGCTAAGTTTGCTATCAATAGTTTTGAGCATTTTGCTAGCGGGCTGTTCTGTTCCTACACAAGCAGTTCTTCCCACGGCTACGCCTAGTTCTCAATCCCAAGCACCAATGTCTTCAAACCAAACGAAGAATGCAGGTCAACAACTACCAATTTCAGCTGTGGCGGTTGTTCCCGATGGTACAAAAATTGAATTAGAAGTCGCACAAACACCCCAACAGCAAGCGATGGGGTTGATGCATCGCCCAGCTTTACCCGATAACCGTGGAATGCTGTTTTAGTTCCCATCACCGTTCCCAGCCAGTTTCTGGATGAAGAATGTACCAGTAGCACTGGATATGGTTTTTATGCTAAATGGGAAAGTGCAGTACATTGCTGCTTCCGCACCTCCTTGCAACACCACTCCTTGTCCTACTTACGGTCCCCAGACACCAATTAATCAAGTCATAGAACTGCGTTCCGGGCGGGCTGCACAGTTGGGCTTGAAGGTTGGCGATTCTGTAAAAATTGAGTCTTTAAAATCAGGGAATATACGGTAAAAAAGATTGAGATCCTGCCCACGGGGTCTTACAGCTAAAATTTCTTTTGTCAGATTTGTGTAAATATTTATTGCATTTTTAGGAAAGAAAAGAAATTTAAGACATTCTTTAACAAGTTAAAGAATAAAAGCCTTAGTCGCCAGAATGGACTGCGTCCCGCTCCGCTAACAGTATAAATTCTGTGCGACTTGCGGCTTCAAACTTGTGTGTTAACTCAATACAAATTCTTAAAAGCTTTATTGTTCCAAGACTAGATAACTAATTTTATCCTAGATCACAAAAAATATTCCTTTTGACATACGTGTAAAGAGTAGTCAATAAGAGAATATTAGGCTAAGGAATCTTTCTTACAACAGTTGTAGCTAACTAAAGCACTGATGTAAAAAGGATAAAGTAATAAATTCATCTAAATATTGTGCGGCTTAAGACTTATAAGATAAGTTGTATGACTGTCTATTTTTGATACAAAAGCATTCCTTGAGCAACACCAGACAAACTTTCCTGAGTTATCTATTAAGCAAAGGCACAGTGATAGAAGAATTATTGGCTACTTCCAACTACACCAAAAGTGGTGAATTGAAATATAAAAATACACACCATGTGAGGAGACCCAATACAAGATGTCACCATTAACCTATTCTAGATTTATTAGCTTTTTACAGGAAGATTTGGCAATTTCTACAGCTTCCATTGCAGTCGCTTTGCGTCGCAGTGAGCAAAATCCAGGTCCTTTGCCAATGATTCTTTGGCAATATGGGTTAGTTACCATAGAACAGTTAGATAAAATATATGATTGGCTGGAAACAATATAGGAAATAATCAGCTAGTTTAGGAGTGTCGAACTGTGCTTATATATGGAGTAAGCCTGTTACAAAGGCTTGTGTCTAAAATAAAAAAGATAAAATTTAATTTATTTGTCAAGGATAGCGAGTTCATAATTCAACTCGCTTTTTTGATTGTAGATTTGTCAGACTCACGTCTGTTTAATATTGGGGAGTCGCTGTAGCTACCATCAGCCCCCACACGATATCGAAACGAACTCTAGTTGCACGGCGAATCGTAAAATTTGTAGCTGCAAGAAAGTGATGAAACTCGTCTTGGGTATAACACTGTTTATAAGCTGGGTCAAATAACTTTAATACAATGTCGCTAATTTTCCAAAAAAAATAATCTTTGCACCAATCCAGAATGACAACTTTGCCCTCAGGTTTGAGGACACGTTTCATTTCCCTTAACGCAGCTAATGGATCGTCAAAGTAATGGAACGAACTGGCTGATATCACAACATCAAAAGTGTTACTAGCAAATGGTAACGCTAACACACTCGCTGTTTGAAACCAGACTTGAGGATAAATGCTACATTTGTGTTTGGCAATCTCCAGCATCTTCTCTGAAATGTCTACTCCAACAATCTGTTGTGTTGGATATTCACTCAGTAGCAGCCGTTCAAACTCACCTGTGCCACAAGCAACATCAAGTACAGTATCTAGTGGTGAGATTTGCGCCCAGTCCTTAACAAAGGATAGTGTCTTGGAGATGTAGCTTTTCCAACGTTGATCATACACAGATGACATTTGATCATATTGTTGACGAACTCTTGTTTCTGTCATCCTGTACTTCCTGTGATGATCTATGATTTTTGCTTTCTTTAATAACCATAGCGATTCTCGTTTGAATCAAACACACAACGATGTGTAGAGACGTGACATGTCAGTCAGCGTACCTTTGGAGTTTTCCTCGTTGAGTATCGCTAACTCTCCCGTTGCGTAACGTCTCTACTATATTGCAATACAGTTCAGTTAAGAATAATTTTAGGTTAGGGTTTTTTAACCTTAATTGAATCGTATTGGGTTATTACGAACGCGAACGATAAAAAAAGTCTTGTTTGATTTACTCAGCAGCAATATTCTTAGTGTTGAGATGATTGAGCGACCAACGGTGGTCAATATTAAAAGACGATTGGCAAACTTCTTCCAGATGCTTTTGTTGTACAGCCGCTTTACGCAGGGTAATAATCAGCTGATTTACCTGATGCCGCAAACTCGGATCATTGTTAACCGCTACCATAGTTTGTCTCTCTAACAGTTGCAGTATAAGTTCGTAGTGAACAGGTGAAGGCAGAGGAATTTGCTCCATGAAATTAATATTTGATTTCAAATTTTGGACAACTCAGAAGTTGCTTGTCATTAAATGAATTGTTACACAAGCATCAACGAATTGCCTAAAGCTACAATTATTCATGGGCTAAAGGTTTACCAAAGAGGTTGGCGATCGCTTCTTCCGGATCTGGATGTTTGATTAGAGACTCTCCAATTAAAACAGCTGATGCTCCTGCTTGTTCTACTAAAATCAAATCATCTAAGTTATGTAATCCTGACTCACTCACAACCACAATATTCCTTTGCTGTAATTCCTTACCCCTTGCTGCTAAGAGTTGGCAAGTCGTTTGTACATCAACAGAGAAATCTTCCAAGTTGCGATTATTTATACCTACCAGTGAAACACCATCTATGGTTAACACGCGGTCGAGTTCTGCTAAACTATGGACTTCAATCAATGCCGCCATTTTTAAAGCTTTGGCAATTTTAACGAAGTACTGCAAATCTTGATCGCTGAGTATAGCAGCAATCAACAATACTGCATCTGCGCCTCGAACACGCGCCATGTACATTTGGTAAGGATATATGACAAAATCCTTGCATAGTAACGGTAAATCTACTTGAGCGCGGATTTTAGCTAAATTTTCAAAGCTACCAGAGAAAAACTTTTCATCTGTAAGTACCGAAATACAGCTAGCACCAGCTTTTTGATACTTTAAAGCAATCTCCACCGGATGAAAATCTTCTCGTAAAATTCCTTTACTGGGAGACGCTTTTTTAACTTCAGCAATCAAAGCTGGCTTTGTTTTGCCTTGCTGCAATGCTGCTACAAAATCACGGGATAGAGGCGCTTCAACCACCTGACGTTGCAATTCCTGCAAAGAAAGCTTTTCTCGCATTCGTTCAACTTCTTTTTCCTTATGCCAAACAATTTCTTCTAAAATATTGTTTGGCTGGGCATCAGGCGTAGCGACTTGATAGCGTACTGTGGATACAGCAATAGGTGGACTAGGTCTACAGCGACGGATTTGCATAATTAGTTATTAGTCATTAGTCATTAGTCATTAGTCATTAATTACTTGTCATTTGTCAAGTACAAAGGACAAATGACATAGGACAAATGACTAACTAGCAATTGCTCGTTTGTAAGCTTCGTCCAGCACTTCAGAAAGTGTTGGATGGGCGTGAACCAAATGAGCAAGGGTATGGACAGATTGGCGGTTGGCGATCGCCGCTGACGCTTCATGAATTAAATCAGAAGCATGTATCCCAAAGATGTGAACGCCCAGAACTTCGCCTGTGTCTTTGCGATAAATGACCTTTGCCATACCATCAGCTTCACCTTCTGCCAAAGCTTTGGAATTTCCTTTGAAGTAACTTTTCGCCGTCCCGACTTCAAATCCTTCAACGCTACCTTTTTCTTTGGCTGCGCCTTCAGTCATCCCCACATAACTGATTTCTGGATGAGTAAACGCTGCTGCCGGGATACTGTGATAATCTACTTCCTTGTGTCGCCCACAGATATTTTCTACTGCGATGATACCTTGAGCAGAAGCTGCGTGTGCCAGCATCATCTTACCGTTAGCGTCACCAATCGCCCAGAGATGAGGAACGACTTCACCAGCAGATAGCACTGCCATGCTGTCGTTGACTGGGATAAAGTTTCGACGATCAAGTTCTACACCAATAGATTCTAAACCCAGGTTCTGCGTTGCTGGAATACGTCCTGTTGCAACCAGACATGCATCGACTTCCAGTACGTCTACGTCTTCTTTGGTTTTGAAGTTGGCTAATTCAATGACGACGGGTGAACCAGGAGTGACTTTTTTGGCGTATATGCCCACATGAGTTTCAATATCACGCCCAGTGATGAGGACCCGTTCAGCAAGTTTAGCAATATCACGGTCAAATCCTGGCATCAACTGGTCTAGGGCTTCTATCATCGTGATTTCACTGCCCAAAGCTGAGTAAACATCGGAAAATTCTAAGCCGATGTAACCACTGCCAACAATTGCTACCCAATCTGGTAGTGATTCTAGCTTCACGCCTTGATCACTAGTAAACACAGTTTTGCCATCAACTTCAATACCCGGAGGAACGAAGGGTACAGAACCAGGGGAAAGAATAATATCTTTTGCCGTAATGGTTTTTTCGCCGCTGTCTGTGGTTACAGAGACTTTTTGTGTTCCTGCGATTTTACCCCAACCTCGAATGATATCGACTCCCAAGCGTTTGAGACTATTGGTTAAGTCGCCTTGTATTTTGGATACGAGATTGTTTGCATGGTTGGCGATCGCCTCTCTGTCGAATTCCACACTTCCCAGTTGAATTCCCAGCGACTTGAGATGATGGGCGTCTCTTAACTCTCGCACACGTCCAGATGCCGCCAGCAGTGCTTTAGATGGAATGCAGCCTCGGTTAACACAAGTTCCTCCCATATCCGCTGCTTCGATAATGGCTGTTTTCAAACCACAGCTAACTGCGTGTAAGGCAGCCCCGTGTCCGCCTACTCCAGCGCCTACAATGACTAAATCGTAATCAAATTCATGACTCACGTTAGTTTCCCCGTGTGCTTCCGCCTATTTATTCTGAGATTGACCAAGCAATCAGTCTAAGTTTCTTAATTTTAGGCTCTTGTCACTCGCTTCGCTCAAATTCAAAATTCAAAATATGTCCTATGTCCAGAGGACACGCTGCGCGAACAAAGTTCAAAATTAAGAACCACCAAAATAAATGGAGTGTAAACCGCCTGGCAGTCATGTTATTAAGTAGCATTAAGATGGACTTTGTACTTTCATTTACAAGATGTAGGATTCAACCAAGAACCATGAGGTGTCGTAGTAGGTGCTTGTGCGACCAAAATCACATCGCCATTACTATCCAGCACCCACCCTTGTGCTTCTACAATCTCATCCGGTGGATATTTGACATCTTTCCTTTTTTGTGAATTGTTTCTACTTCTCTGCCTTTGTGTTTCTGTGCTTGAAGTATCTGAAGGATTATTTGTATCCTCTCCCAAAGACACCCAATCTACCTGCACATTGTTGCTTCTAAGAATTTCCCTAGGGTTAGGTGGTATGCCACCGCGTCCGGTGATGATAAACTCACTTTGATTTTGCGTGACACCTGCATCACATCCTTGTGCCAATCTTGGTTCTTTTGGTTCCACAGGTAAGTTGATTAATCCACCGTTGACATCAACTTCAGGTGTATTGATATTTACTACGCCGTTTAAAGTCGGATTGGTTTGAGAAATTGCCGTGATATCGTTTGTAAGTAGGTTTTGTGGGTTGAGTTTTGTTGGGTCGTTGGTTTCTAATTGTCTTGCCAAGTCTTCTCGACTACGCAGTGCTATGCCAAAAAGACCAGTAGCGTTGATTTGGATTTTGCCACCAGAACCTGTGAAAGCATTGCTAGTGATGTTACTGTTTTCTTTTGGTTTGGCGACAATAAAGCCATTAGGAGCATTGATGAAAATATTACCGCCATCGCCAATAGCCTGTACTTTGCCTGCATTGGTGGATATTTGACTGTTGCGGCGTAGCAGTAATAAATCCCGCACTTGTAGGTTAATATTTCCGCCTTGACCAGTATCAGTTTCAGATGTAATTTTGCCTTGATTATCCAGAAGTATTGAGCGAGCATTGATATTGAGTTCGCCCGCTTTTCCTAGGTTCAGTGGATTCCCCAGGTAAATATAATTCTTCAGAGCTTCACTGCTTACAGTTACTGTAGCCTTGTCCTGAACAATCAATTGTCCTGTGGTGATTGTCAATTTTCCTGCATCGGCAGAACCTATAGTCGTAGCATACAAACCACTAGCTCTACCATCCGGTAAGGTTCCAACAATTTCTACAGACTTAGAAGCATTAACAATCAAACGACCTCCTTGTCCTGTAGCTGGTATTAATTCTTTAGGATTTAACGGGTTTTGCCTTCCACTAGAATCAGCTGTGACCTTTGCCCCATCTTGAATACGCAATCTCCCAGTATTGATTATTAAGTCACCCGCCTTACCAGCAGCAAAAGTGGAACTAGACAATAGACTGGCATAAGTTTTACTAGTAATTGGTTCGGTATAACTACCAATTAGTTGTACAGACTCGGAGGCATTTACAGTCAAATTTCCCCCTGCACCCTCACCTGATGTAGCGTTAAAGAGTTGTGCACCATCCCGCACAATTAATTTCTCAGTAGTAATCGTTAAGTCTCCACTATCTCCAACACCTGTAGTTCCAGCTAGCAAGGTTACAATGTGACCACTCAATTCTACGGTTTTTCCTTGCACTTGAATAGAACCACCCCCATCTTTACCATAAACATCTACAATAGATGGAATCCTAGAACCGTTAGTTGTCACGGAGGTAAGTTGAATGTTCTGCAAAGTCTGGACACCCTCATAGCCCATTGTCCAACCTTGTTTTATTGGGTTCAAACTGACGAAACTATTACCTGCGACACTCCCTAGCTCAATTCGTCCGCTTTTTGCCAACAAACTTCCGCCTTCTAGCGTTACATCACCGCCTATAAGTGCCAAAGTTTTGCCTATAGCTACTTGTAAACCAGCAGGTTCCTCAAAAAAATTAGTTGCGCCATCTGGATTTGCTTGAGATTGATTACGGATGGGTGCTGCTGTTGCGCCAAATTGTAAGCCAATAGGAACATTGACTGTTAGCAGCGGTGTGGTTTGGGGATTTGTGGCACTAAACTTAGTACCATCGGCAAAGTTCAAACTACTTGCGGTGCTTGCTACAAATGAACCCCCAATATTTAACGAGGCATTGGGACCAAAAATAATACCGTTAGGATTGATTAGAAACAGGTTGGCTGAACCGTAAGCGTTAATAGTACCATCAATATTAGAGAAAGATTTACCCGTTACCCGGCTAATTATGTTTTGAATCTCTGCCGCATTGTTAAAGGAAGCCGTAGTCCCAGCAGGTACAGAAAACTGCTCGAAACTGTGAAAAAGATTATTTCCCGCTCGGGTTCCACCTTCAATAGTTCTGATGTTATCTTGTGTTGTAACGCGAGAATTATTAGGTAGAGTTGCATCTGGAATGATTTGGGCAATAGCACAGTTTGCACACAACAGGTTGATACCACCTATGGCCATTCCTAGTCCTTTAAACCAATTCCGAAGAGAACTCATCCCAGATATTGGACTCCTTTACGCAAAGTAGCTGTTACTGAATATATAGTGACACTACATCATTCTGTGAACTATATCAATATACAGCAAAATTCAGAAGTCAGAAGTCAGAAGTAAGAAGTAAAAATAGCTTTGTGTCTGGCTTTTAGACAAGAGCGTTGTACCTCAATCACTTGCAATACGCTGTAAGATTTTTTTCATTCTTCCTAAAGCTGAGATCATGCACAATATTATCAACTTAATTTTTGAGATCCAAAACTAGTGATTTGAGAATGACAACAAAACTTAATAATTTTTACCCGAGAATATACTTTCTCGGGTTTTGTTACTTGGGATATGCTTAATTAGTTGAGCTTCTAATCTTTAGGTTGATAGGATTGCTATACAGTTTACTATTAACAACAACCCCCCGAACACCAAACACAATCCACCATGACAAGCTCGTCGCCTGGAATTGCTTGCAAAGCATTTTTAATTTCCTGAACTACAGTAGCATCATCAGATTGAACGTTTTTCAGATCGAGCATACACTGAAATTTTAGGACATTACCTTCCATTAAACCGTATTTTTTGCATATCTCTAATAACTTAGGGTTATAAAGAGCCTCTATTACTGCTTGTTGAAACTCTTGTGTGAACTGATTTAAATTTGTAGAACTCATGTCTTTTTCTTCTCCTTCAAAATTGATAAATTGGTGAACTGTTATTACACAACTCACTGCGTGCTGTGCTATACCCGAAGGGATAACTAATAGGAAAACAGTTAACACTAAAAGCTTTTGCCCTTTAGCTTTCTTGTCTTCCTTCTACTTTTTTATAGGAGCAAGTCAAATTAACTTATGCACTGGGTGAAGAAAAAATTGAAGCGATCTTTTTTCTTCACCCCTAAATAGGTGGTCGTCATCAAACAGAAAATGCTTAGTTTTTAGGAAAGAACTGGCAGCATATCCATCTTAGTGATAGGTTTATCTTTGCTTGTGGTGCGATCGCCAATATTCCTCTTCCTTAAGAAACCACAGTAGGTGCTTCATTAATGACTTGGAAGGTACAGGACTGCTATATCTTGTGAAGTACTGAACTTCTATCTAGGTCTTAGATATAGCAATGACAAGACAGAAAAAAGCAATGGCGATCGCCAAAAGACCCAATTCTTCTGGTTTATGAGTCGTAAGCACATATGTACTGGGAACTTTCACCTATTACTATCGTCAATTGACACCAATGCAGGTCAATAGCATTTTGCGATATCGCACACAGAGGAGAGGAGCTTGCACAAGGTTAACCGTATAGTTTTAGTATTTATTTACGCGGTAATCAATAAACTCAGGAGTGAGAGCCAAGAAGCATATATGATCCATAGCTAACAAGTCCGGCAGGTGGAAACTGATGTCATTTTTGGCAAACATTTCTTATCTTTTTTTGAAGAAAATAGCTATTCAGAATCTGTATTGGGAGTCAAAAGTTGGTAACTTTTGGATTGTGTTGAGTTTGACAGCCGACTGTGGATTCATGTATTCATCTGTATAGACCCAGAATACTTTGTATTGCCGGGTTTACGGTTTGCCTTGCTTGCCCGAAGCAGTTCGGGTTTAGGGGGGTAGGACGTGCTGAAGAATCGATATGCCCAAAGGAAGTCGCCCAAAAGGCAGTCGCAGTTGAGTAAACAGGGACAACAATTTCCACAATTCCAACTTTTTGATTTGAGTGGTGACTTTTTCGCCAACAATATTAGGCAAAATGAGTAATACCCAATGGAGCTGCAATCTTATGGACTTGTATGGAGATGCCTTAAACATCCTCAAGGAAACGAGTCGGACTTTCTACATTCCAATCATCAAGTTACCACTGGGCTTGCAAGAAGCAGTCGCATCAGCGTACTTGTGTTTGCGAGCCATTGATGAAATTGAGGATCATCCAGAACTAGATAACTTTACTAAAGCAAAGCTGTTACGAACAATTAGCTTGACATTACAAGCAGGGTGTGATGGCTTTGCCATCGATGCTTTCTATAAAGGATTTCACTCACATGAACATCTCCTACCCGAGGTTTCTCTGCGGATTCGAGAATGGGCAATTCTTGCACCTGCAACCATTGCTCCTCGGATTTGGGATGCGACTGCGGCAATGGCAGATAGAATGGCTTACTGGGCCCAAAACGATTGGAAAATCCGTAGCGAGTCCGATTTAGATCGTTACACGTTTGGAGTTGCTGGTGCCGTTGGCTTGATGCTCTCAGATTTATGGGCTTGGTACGATGGGACACAGACAAACCGTATTCATGCAATTGGGTTTGGTCGTGGTTTACAGGCTGTGAATATCATCCGGAACCACACTGAGGACTTAGTGCGTGGAGTGGACTTCTTTCCAGAGGGCTGGAGTGCAGAAGATTTGCATCATTATGCCCGTCGCAATTTGACGCTGGCAGATGCATACATTAGCGCTCTTCCTCCGGGTCCTGCTTTGGACTTTTGTCAAATTCCCTTAACCTTAGCTTATGGCACCCTTGATGCTCTTGCCAATGGTAAAAGTAAACTCAGTCGCAGTGATGTTCTTGCACTACTGGAGCAATTTACTAACACCAGTAAATAAAACACCTGTTGTCAAGCTTTTCGCTTATGGAAAGTTCCACGGCTGTTTACATCCACCCATACCTCAATAAACTATCAACTATGTTTATTTAGGTCTGACTAACCGTCCACAGGTTCTACTTAACACTACTCCTCACACTTACTCACACACCTCAACCCGCATCGCGCATCTGTATCTTTACAGTCAGCTGTGCAGCGTTTACACCAACTGAACAACTGTTCTTATAGGACTAGAAATACCAACGTTGCAAAATTATTTTTTCTTATAGACCTCTGGATGATATTCAAAGATATACTCAGCCACAGTAATGTTTTTGCACTCATTGCATGATTGAGTACTCAGTTTTTCTGATAATTTCGATTGCTACAGACTATATAAAACCTTGCAATTGACTGTATTGCCTTACTTAAAAAAAGGAGAAATATTTCGTGAAAAAAACCCTTTTTCTTAGTCCTCCTTCCTTTGATGGATTTGACGGTGGTGCAGGTTCCCGATACCAAGCCAAGCGCGAAATTACCTCATTCTGGTATCCTACATGGCTAGCACAGCCCGCCGCACTCGTCCCTGGAAGTAAGCTTGTAGATGCTCCTCCACATAATCAGACTGTGGAAGATGTGCTGAAAATCGCCAAAGATTACGAACTGATTATCATGCACACCAGCACACCCTCTCTGGCAAATGATGTGGCATGTGCTCTTGCAATCAAAGAACAAAACCCTGATGTACAAATTGGTTTTGTTGGGGCGCACGTCGCTGTCTTACCAGAGGAAACGCTGCGTGACAACCCTGTGATAGATTTTGTGTGTCGCAACGAATTTGACTACACCTGTCAGGAGTTGGCACAAGACTTATCTTGGGATCAGATTAAGGGACTCAGCTACCGAGATAAAGACGGTAACTTACACCACAATGCTGAGCGTGACTTGATCCACGATTGGGATGTGATGCCTAGCGTACTACCAGTCTACGGGCGTGACTTAGATATTACGAAATATTTCATAGGATATCTACTACATCCTTACGTGTCATTTTACACTGGACGTGGATGCCCAGCCAAATGTAGCTTCTGCCTCTGGCCTCAAACAATTGGCGGTCACCAGTACCGTACCAAAAGCCCAGAAGCAGTTGGGCGAGACATGGAAGAAGCCAAAGCCATCTTTGGTGACAAGGTGCAGGAATATATGTTTGATGATGACACCTTCACAATTGACAAGCAGCGGGCCATCGCCATCAGCCAACACATGAAACGGCTCAAGCTCACTTGGAGCTGTAACGCCCGCGCCAACTTAGACTACGATACTCTCAAGCAACTGCGTGACAACGGCTTGCGCCTGTTGCTGGTAGGATTTGAATCAGGTAACCAGCAAGTTCTCGACGGGATCAAGAAAGGGATTAAGTTAGAGGTGGCGCGGAAGTTTATGGAAAATTGCCATAAACTCGGCATTACCGTACACGGTACATTCATCATCGGCTTGCCAAACGAAAGTCAACAGACAATTGAAGAAACAATTCGTTTTGCTTGCGATGTTAGTCCGCATACCATCCAAGTTTCTATCGCCGCCCCTTATCCTGGAACTGAACTTTATCGACAAGCTCAGACTAACGGTTGGTTTAGCGATAATTCGCTAGTCGCCTCATCCGGGATTCAAATGTCTACACTGCAATATCCGAACCTCTCGGGCGCCCAAATTGAGGATGCAGTCGAGCAGATGTATCGTCGCTTCTACTTTCGACCCAAAGCCATTATCCCGATTGTCGGCGAAATGTTGACTAATCCTCAGATGCTAGTGCGTCGCCTGCGTGAGGGACGCGAATTTTTCTCTTACCTAAAAGAGCGTCATACACAAGCGGCTGCTAAAGAGCAATCGGTTGTGAGTGGTTAGTTAGGTTATAGAATAGTTAGCGTACTGCCTTTTTATCCTAAAGAGTGGACTGTCTCACCACGGCATTGTCCTCTCTAACGTACTGGCTTGGGTACACGAGCCTGGACGCCTTATGACAACTAACAAATAAATTGTTGCCATATTCTTATGATGAAACTTGGAAGCGAAGAACACAAAGAGCTTTTTTGCCGCAGCTTCATCGAAAGCCACCTGGAGTTTGAGCCAGAAAAGCTCTCTTGGCCCGTTCTGGATAGCGTAGCTCTCGAACGCATACGGAGTATTCCCTTTTGGAAAGAAGCTCTCAGTACAGAGCGACAGGCTGGGGCGATGGTCAGCGCCTTTGCAGCAACAATCAGTGATCCCCTGTTGCGAGAGGCGATCGCCCTTCAAGCGATGGAGGAAACCCGCCACTCCCGACTGATTGAGTTTTTGATCAATCATTACGATATTCAAATTTCTCAACCTCCTGAGCCAGCGCTCCCTAGTAATATCAAAACTGCCTTCATTGACTTTGGCTTTGGGGAATGCCTCGATTCTTTCTTAGCCTTTGGATTGTTTGGAATTGCCCGCCAGGCTAACTATATGCCTGAAGCAATATTCGACATTTTCGATCCAATTCTTAACGAAGAAGCGCGACATATTATGTTCTTTGTGAATTGGGTAACTTACCAACAAATCCATGAAGGTCGTAGGGCGAATTGGTTACGCGGGTTTCATGCTGTTTGGCATTACTACAGAGCGCTGCAAGATAAAATCAAAGCCTTTGGTGGCTCAGATGAAGACAAACAGGAGGCTTTCACTGCCACTGGGGCTATGAACTTCACGGACAATTTGACTCCGGAACTGTTTTTATCTACTTGCCTTCAAGAAAACGCCAAACGGATCAGCGTTTTTGACCAACGCCTTCTCCACCCGCAACTGTTACCTAGACTTGCCAAAATCGCCCGACGCATTATCAGACTGACGCCTCAGCGACAGTCCAACTCAACCCCCCAGTTGTTGGAACAATAAATCAGAACTTATGCAGGCTCAGAAATTCGCCATTATCAATGGTGATGACTTCGGCTTTTCACATGGCGTTAACCAAGCAATTATCAAAGCCCACAAAGAAGGAGTACTGACGAGTACCAGCTTAATGGATACAGGTGAGGCATTTGATAAAGCGGTTGATTTAGCACAGGCTCACCCCACCCTAGGAGTAGGTTTGCACTTGGTTCTGGTGTGTGGTCGAGCTGCACTGCCACCCTCACAAATCCCTCACTTGGTTGATGATACAGGTAACTTTCCATACAGTCCGGAAAAAAGCGGGTTGCGCTATCAGTTCAATCGGTCAACTCACGAGGAATTGCAGCGAGAAATCCGTGCTCAATTAGAAAAATTTTGCTCTACTGGGTTGCGCCTTTCCCATGTAGATGGGCATTTGCATATGCACATGCATCCGTTGGTACTGCGTATCCTAGTTGAGCTAGCGGATGAATTCGGCATTCGGGTTATCCGTCTTCCTCATGAAGAACTGGGAATGAACCTGCGGCTTGAGCGTCGGAACTTACTCACTAAACTAGTTTGGGCGGCTGTGTTCGGTGGACTGCGCCGCTATGGTGAGGGGTTGCTGAAATCAAAGGGCATTGGTTTTGCTGAGCGCGTTTACGGGTTGCTTCAAACTGGTTCTGTGACTGAGGAATACTTGCTTGGTCTCATACCCCAAATTCAGGCAAACCTAGTAGAGATTTATTGTCATCCAGCGATCGCCATAGCTGGCGAACCGCTGAATGGTCCATCAGGGGCAGGTGAGGCAGAACTCGCGGCTACCTTGAGTGGGCAAGTGGGTAAAATGCTGACTGTTAAGGGATTTGAATTGACGAATTTTGATCAACTTCTAAGAAACACGCTTAACAGGGTTGGGTGAAACCATGACAAAACAGAACTTTCTTCCCCTACGAGTACGGTTGAAGCAGTCTCAGCGATGTGATTAAACGCATGGCACGAGAAAAGCTACCCAGGAATGAGTAGCTATCTCGTTGCTTTGTCTACAAATTAACTTGCGGCTTCAAACCCCTAAGTTGTTCGTATCCTTTGCAAGACAATGAAGCTTAGAAAGACGATGATCCCAATGGTTGTGGCAAGTATTTGTACCAAAGTCATATTTTGTAGTCTCATTGCCAACACGTTGCAAATCAAAGCAATTGACCAAAGAGTCAGCGCAGCATGGCGTTGAGACAAGCCCCAAGCTAATAAGCGGTGGTGCAAGTGGTCTTTCCCAGGTGTACTAAGAGGGTTTTTCCCCGCCATCAAGCGTCGGATAAACACTTGAGTGGTATCGAGTACTGGCAACAGTAAAAACAGAACTGGTGCGAGGAGAGAGACAGCCGTGGGTGCTTGGAGATTACCTAAAATACTTGTAGCAGCTAGTACATAACCAAAAAAGTAGGCTCCGGCATCACCCATAATAATCCGCGAAGGGTGGAAGTTGTGGCTCAAGAAGCCCAACGCCCCCCCTGCCAATGCTGCTAGAACTAACGTCGCTGCCGCACGGTTGGGAACCTGAGCTGAAACTGCTAATAAACTTATAGCGGTGATAAAGCTTACTCCTCCCGCCAAACCGTCCATGCCATCCATTAAGTTGATAGCATTTGTGATTCCAACTACCCACAATACTGTTAGTATTACTGATAGTGTCGAGTCGATGGGAGTTCCAAAAGAGAATTCAATGGTAATACGATTAGCAACTAACAATAAAGCTGTCAGTATCTGAATTAACAATCGAACCAGAGGGGGTAAGCCAAATTGGTCATCAATAAAGCCCACAAGAACCAGTATCGAGCCCCCTAGAAGAATCGTCTGTACCTCAGCCAGTACTCTTTCGAGTTCTATAGGTCGTAAGAGACTGGCTAATACCACGGCAGCAATCACTCCTGCATAAATAGCTAGACCTCCTGCATTAGGTAAAGGTTCTCGGTTCAGCCGTCGCGCATTCGGTTGGTCAGCCCAACCTACTCGCAGGGCAAACTTGCGGACTGCTGGAATCAAGCGCCAAGTGACAGTACCAGCTAAAAGAAATGTAAATACTACCGCTAACCAGCCGGAACCGTTAGGGTCAGCAATACCGAGGGAACGAAGGGAGCTGTGTATATTCATCTCCCGATTTAACCATTAGTGTTAGTGTCGATAAGCATCAATTGTATGTTAGTGAATTTTTTCCTAACTATCTGTAACTTCATAAGAAGTTGCTTCTAATATAGAGTCATTCTGTGAAGATAAAGTGTCGGAGTAAGGGCGTAACACCTTACGTCTGTGCTGGAGTGGGGTGTAGAGTAGAAAGATTATTTTTTATTTTGTCTTTTAAAATTTAAATTGTCACTGGTCTTTAGTCCACAACTTCAACTAGTTCCCCAAGGACTTATGCAGCGCTAAATTGTTCCAAGGCAACTAACTGCAAAGTGGCTGCATTTGATTTCACTCATAATGCTTAGGCACTCTCCTCCTCAGGGCGTAGCCGTGCTGTAGGCATAGCGTTTAGGATATATCCGAAGGATGATTTGATCAAGAACCCAGAAGTCAGAATTCAGGAGCGGAACGCTGGATAGCTCCGCACCCGGAGTCAGAATCAATTAACATTGAGCTGCGTCGAAACGTTGGATAGGGGATTTAAACCGTTCGGCTGACGCTCACGGCAAAAGCCCCAACCCGATGTCGCCACCCCCATTGATGGTGGTGATTTAAACCCCCTACTGATCTGCGCGTCGCTACTATACTCATTCTGACTTCTGAGTCCTGATTTAGTGAGTTCTTTTTTTAAAGTGATTAGCACTCTTGGCCAGTGAGTGCTAAATTGTCTATTGGAAGCGCACGAGAGTACATAAAACATGGCAAAAATTGTTGCATTTAATGAAGATTCGCGGCGGGCTTTAGAACGAGGCATCAACGCTCTTGCCGATGCGGTGAAGATTACCTTAGGACCAAAAGGTCGCAATGTTCTTTTGGAGAAAAAATTTGGGGCACCCCAAATTGTTAACGATGGTATCACCGTTGCCAAAGAAATTGAACTAGAAGATCCCTTAGAAAACACTGGCGCAAAACTGGTTCAGGAAGTGGCGTCAAAAACTAAAGATGTGGCTGGGGATGGTACCACCACAGCTACTGTGTTGGCGCAAGCGTTGATCAAAGAAGGTTTGAAGAATGTTGCCGCAGGTACCAACCCTATAGCCCTGAAGCGGGGAATTGACAAAACCGTCGAGGCGTTGGTGCAGGAAATTGCAGCAGTAGCTAAGCCAGTAGAAGGTGCGGCGATCGCTCAAGTTGCGACAGTCTCAGCTGGGAACGACGAAGAAGTCGGTCAGATGTTGGCTGAGGCGATGGAAAAAGTCACCAAAGACGGTGTTATCACCGTTGAAGAATCTAAATCCTTAACAACGGATTTAGAAGTTGTAGAAGGGATGCAGTTAGACAGGGGTTACATCTCCCCCTACTTCATCACCAACAACGACCGGTTGACGGTAGAATTTGAAAACGCTCGCATTTTGATTACTGATAAGAAAATCAGCAACATCAGCGAGTTAATTCCAGTTTTGGAAAAGGTCGCCCGTTCCGGTCAACCTTTGTTGATTATTGCTGAAGATGTGGAAGGTGAAGCTTTAGCAACTTTGGTTGTGAACAAAGCACGGGGAGTGCTTGCTGTCGCCGCTATCAAAGCCCCTGGATTTGGTGATCGCCGCAAAGCATTGTTGCAAGATATTGCTATTCTCACCGACGGACAGTTGATTTCTGAAGAAATTGGCTTAACCTTGGATACCGCTTCTTTGGAAACCCTGGGAACTGCGCGGAAAATCACAATTGACAAAGAAAACACCATCATCGTTGCTGCTGGTGACAACACAAAAGCGGACGTGCAAAAGCGAATTGGTCAAATTCGTAAACAACTAGAAGAAACCGATTCAGACTACGATAAAGAAAAACTCCAAGAGCGCATTGCTAAACTAGCTGGTGGAGTTGCGGTGATAAAAGTGGGTGCGGCAACAGAAACCGAACTCAAAGATCGCAAACTGCGGATTGAAGATGCTCTTAATGCTACCAAAGCGGCTGTGGAAGAAGGTATCGTTCCTGGTGGTGGAACAACACTGATTCATTTGGTGAAAAAAGTACAAGAGGTTAAAAACACTCTTGAGGCAGAAGAACAGATTGGCGCTGATATTGTGGCGCGAGCGCTCGAAGCCCCCTTGCGTCAAATTGCAGATAATGCTGGCGTTGAAGGGTCGGTTATTGTCGCCAGAGTGCAAGACACTGATTTCAACATCGGTTACAACGCCGCTACTGGAGAATTTGAGGACTTGATTGCTGCTGGTATTATTGATCCTGCAAAAGTAGTGCGTTCAGCTATCCAAAACGCTGCTTCCATCGCTGGAATGGTTTTAACCACTGAAGCAGTCGTGGTCGAAAAACCTGAGAAGAAACCCGCAGGTGGTGCGCCTGACATGGGCGGTATGGGCGGCATGGGCGGCATGGGCGGCATGGGCGGCATGGGCGGCATGGGCGGCATGGGCATGATGTAGTTCTGTTGACCATATAAATGTCACCCTTGGTGGGCACTGCCCACCTTTTTTGTTTAACCACTGAGTGATCGCCCGTATACGCCCAACCAAGCTGAGTCCTGCGGACACGCTACGCGAACGCTTGGTTCCCTGAACGAAGTTCAGGGGAGGCACTTCGTGCCTCGGGCGTAGGGCGCGCCTTGCGATCATGGTCGAAAAACTTGCTATGCCAAAATTGGACTTTATCATTAAGACTAATTAATTTCCCCTATACCCCTATTCCCTTACCCCCCTTTTTCTTGACATACTATTTATTTAGTAAAGTAAATGACAAAATTAGCACTTGCACACGCAGCTATGTTGATGATTTAATAGCCATGTCCAAAGCTAACTCATCGCTAATTTCATGTCATTTTTTACCAGAGTCTTGCCTTGAACCACAACTTGTGATAAGTACATTACACATTCTGGATATTAGACTGAAGATAGGACATAGTGTTAGTGCTATGTTCTTAGGGCTAATTCCGCCAAATGTTAAATAGGAGAATATATGGAACCAATTATTGCCATAGTCTTAGTGCTTATAGGGTATGCATTAGGATCGGCAAAGCTTATTAATCAGGGAAATGAAGCTTTGGTTGAACGTTTGGGGCAGTATCATCGCAAACTGAAACCAGGACTCAACTTTATTGTTCCCTTGCTTGATCAAATTGTCATGGAGGACACGACCCGAGAGCAAGTTTTAGACATCAAGCCTCAAAATGTAATCACCAGAGATAATATCTACTTGGAAGTGGATGGAGTTGTTTACTGGCGCGTCACAGATATAGAGAAAAGCTTTTACGAAATTGACGACTTGCAGCAAGCACTAACAAACTTGACTACAACTACGCTTAGGGAAATCATTGCCCAGAATACCTTGGAAGAAACCAACGCCGCCAGAGCAAGCATGAACACTGCCTTGCTGGCTCAGTTGAATGAGACAACGGCGCAGTGGGGAGTTGGAATTCTGCGGGTAGATATTCAGAGTATTACACCACCCGAAAGTGTTCGCAAATCAATGGAAGAGCAACGAGCTGCTGAAATTAGTAGCCGTGCTGAGATTTTAGAAGCAGAAGGGCGACGCGCAGCCGCAATTAAGAAAGCAGAAGGAACAAAAACCTCAATGCAGATCATTTCTGAAGCTTTACGTTCTAATCCTGAAAGTAAGGAAATTCTGCGGTATCTTGTGGCTCAAGATTACATCAATGCCAGCTACAGACTGGGTGAAAGCGAGAATGCCAAAGTTGTGTTCGTAGATCCAGGCAAAGGTGGTGAGATGATGGATTTGATTTCCCAAATGACATATGGCGAAGAACATGTCAACAATGGTGAAAATGGTTCTACTTAGTCTGATGGCTGGACTTGCGAAGATTGTCGGAAAATTGCATCAGCAACCAATGATACATCGCGCATTTCTTTAATATCGTGAACTCGCATGATATCAGCACCATTAAAGATAGCAGCACAACATGCAGCTGCTGTTCCCCAGACTCGTGCTTTCGGATCTGGCTGATTTAAAATACGACCAATGAAACTTTTACGAGATGCTCCTACTAAAATAGGACACTTAAGTTGACGCAATTGGGGTAAGCGGCGCAAAATTTCTAAATTTTGCTCATAGTTCTTGGCAAAGCCAATCCCTGGATCGATGATAATTTTTCTTTCGTCAATACCTACAGCAATAGCTGCAGCGATTTGCTTTGCCAAAAAACTATAAATCTCTCCCATCAAATCTTGATAATCAGTGAATTGTTGCATTGTTTGCGGGTTTCCCCGGATGTGCATTAATATAATAGGCACATTGATCCTTGCCACTGTCAGTAACATTTCTGGGTCTAAGGTACCCCCGGAAATGTCATTAACTATATCTGCACCTGCTTCTACAGCAGCCTGGGCAACAGCTGCCCTTGTTGTGTCTACAGAAATTGGCACTGGTATCTCTTTTCGCAGTATTTGCAATACTGGCAGAACTCGGTTAAGTTCTTGTGCAAGAGTGATTTGCTCTGCCCCTGGTCGAGTTGATTGACCACCGACATCGATAATATCTACACCACCTGCTACCATTGCTTGTGCTTGTGCTAAAGCAGCAGTGACTGTATTGAATTCGCCACCATCACTGAAACTGTCAGGTGTGACATTTAGAATCCCCATGAGATATGTTCGCTGTCCCCACTCAAAACAGCGTTCTCGAATGATTAAATTGGGTGTCATAAGATTCGCACTCTACAACTCGTTCCTAGGCTCAGCCTAGGAACGCTTGACTAGAGGCTCCGCCTCCAGATTTCAAAATGACTTTTGCGATTTTTACGTGAGACAGAGTCTGACTGTATGCATTCCCTGGCTCAGCCAGGGAACGAGAGCAACCAGAGAAGCCAGGGAACGAGAGGACTTTGGTTACTGAACATTCACTTATAATTCACAAGTCTGGCGAAACTTGCGGGTTCTAAACTTGCTCCTCCCACCAGAACGCCGTCAATTTCCCTTTGAGCCATGATTTCGTCTATATTATTCGGCTTTACCGAACCACCGTATTGAATTGGCACATTAGGATTGGTCAATTGATTGCGAATTATACCGATGACACGATTGGCTTCCTTGGTTTCACAAGTGTCACCAGTGCCGATCGCCCAAATCGGTTCATAAGCAATAACCAAATTCTCCTGATCAATATCCACAAGGTCTTTTTCGAGCTGGTTGATAATCAGTGATTCTGTTTCCAGCGCATCTCGTTGTTGTTTGGTTTCACCTACACATAGAATAGGCGTAAGACCAAACTTTTGAGCAGCTTTGAGGCGCAGGTTGACGGTGTGATCAGTTTCACCAAAGTATTGCCGGCGTTCGCTGTGACCGACAATAACATAGCGCACACCAATCTCGGTGAGCATAGGTCCAGAAATTTCACCCGTGTAGGCTCCACTCCCTTCCCAGTGAATATTTTGCGCCCCCAATTGTATACGACTTCCATGCAAACTCTTGGAAAAAACGCTTAAATCAGTGAAGGGGACGCACAATACCACTTCTCGGTCTTGAGGAGTTTCGCCCAAGCTGGGCAGAAATCCTTTTAAAAACTCCAGGGATTCTGCCTGGGTTTTGAACATTTTCCAATTACCGGCAATAACTATTTTTCGCACAGGTGATTTCGTCAAGAACTATAACGCTACTACATGCATTTTTCAGTTTATGACTTTAAGGGGTCATCACGAAAGATGAACATCACTACTGTCTATTTACTGTTGTAGATTCTGCCATTTTTCACGATGTGGTCGTTGTCGCTTCATGAACGTAATGATAGTAGACGAGATATACATAAAAATATAGATATGACTCCAACATTACCCTTACCCGAGCCACATCGTAATGATTCGCCCAACAGTAGCGAAAACTCTCTCAATTGGGACGAACAGCTAGATAGTGCGATTTTTACTTTTGAAGATATTCAAGCAGAACTCAACTATAAACAAGCGCGAACCGCACTGCGAAATTTGGTAGATAAGCTTGATCTGACTCAAGAGGAAAAAGACGGACTGGAGATGCAAATTGGTGATTTGGAAACAATGCTGTTGAAATTAGAACGCATGGTAGTTCAGATAGCCGCCTTTGGTATGGTGGGACGAGGCAAATCATCTCTACTCAATGCTTTGGTAGGGCAACCAGTATTTGAAACTGGTCCCTTGCATGGTGTCACGCGCAATTCTCAAACAGCAAATTGGACTATCACAGAAGAAGAGATTGGGGAAACACAACGTGCTTTGCGAGTGACTCTACCGGGAAGTGGTGAATCTCAAGTGGAATTGATTGATACCCCAGGATTAGACGAAGTTAATGGTGAAACCCGCGCCACACTAGCACAACAGATCGCAAAACAGGCGGATTTGATTTTGTTTGTCGTTGCTGGCGATATGACGAAAGTTGAACATGATGCACTTTCCCAATTGCGGGAAGCGGGTAAACCTATTTTGCTGGTGTTTAACAAAACAGACCAGTATCCTGAAGCAGATCGCATGGCAATTTACGAAAAAATTCGGGATGAAAGGGTACGAGAATTACTTTCACCTGATGAAATTGTGATGGCTGCAGCATCGCCATTGGTGAGGAGAATGGTTCATCGTCCCGATGGTACCAGGGGTGTGCAGCTCAGTACAGGAGAAGCCCAAGTTGAAGAACTGAAGCTGAAAATTTTGGAAATTCTACATCGTGAAGGCAAAGCTTTGGTCGCCCTCAACACAATGCTTTATGCTGACAACGTTAATGAGCAGTTGGTGCAGCGAAAACTTAAGATTCGAGATATCAGTGCCAATCAGTTGATTTGGAAAGCGACGATGACTAAGGCAATGGCGATCGCCTTCAATCCTGTGATGCTAGTAGATGTTCTTGCTGGTGCGGTGATAGACATTATCCTGATTCTAGGCTTATCAAAACTTTATGGCATTCCCATGACCGAAACCGGAGCCGTAAAATTATTACAAAGAATTGCCTTGAGTATGGGTGGTATCAGTGCCAGTGAACTCTTGGCAAATTTGGGCTTGAGTTCGCTGAAAACATTACTTGGTCTGTCTGCACCTGCGACTGGGGGTGCTTCCTTGGGTGCCTATGTGTCAGTAGCACTAACTCAAGCGGGTGTAGCAGGCGTTTCTTGCTATGGTCTTGGGTATGTGACCAAAGCATACTTAGCCAATGGGGCAAATTGGGGACCGAATGGTCCTAAAGCTGTGATTAGTCACATTTTGGCAACCCTTGATGAAGGTTCAATTCTCAACCGGATTAAAGATGAATTGCGATTAAAGATAAAAGCTAAAACATAAAAGAACACAATAATACAGCAGAATAGAGGCGTCAGCAGTCAGAGCAAGCATTTAAACTTAAGGGGTGGACGCGGGATTATCTAGCAGGATGCGCACACTGTAGTCGTCAAGTTGTGATTAACTTCTTTGCGAAACGACCTGTTGAAAAGAAGTTGTTCCAATTTGTTTGGTGGGAGCTTCAGAAATTCCTCTAAAGTGAGGGGTTGAGCAGTTGTGGCTGTCATGGCTCCAAAAATTCGGTGTTGTGTTCTTAATTCTAACAACACGGGAGTTTCCTCGCTCATTTAAAGCGCGATGGCGCAGAGCGCCCGCTTCGCGATCGCCCTAAAGGGGTGGCATAAAATTAAGTCATCCTAAAAATGATACCTTCGCCAAAATGAGGTATCACAAAAACACGGCAAAATCATACGATTTGAAATTATACACAGTTATGCAACCTGATTTACAAGGTTTATATATTACACAAGACGACTTAAAACAAATAGCTGGTCTGGGTCGTAGAGATTTGAAAGCTCATGAAACATTAAAATACCCAGGTAAGGCTCCCTTATTACTTTTAGGCGCGTATACAGAGCAAATATTGTTTTTTGGCTGGGGATTAATTCCAATTGCTTACTTAGTTAAGTGGAAATGGTTTAGAGAACGTCAGAGAAATATTCTCAGACAAATTGATGGTTATAATGCAGTGTTAAAAGCAATAGATATTAATGACCAGCTAGAAGCGGCTGGAAACCAAGGAGTCAGTTTAACTGATAGAGAAAAAGCCATTGACGTTTTAAAAATCACAAGAGCCAATTTAGTTTGTGCGTTAAAAACAGAGCGTATTTTGAGGAAAAATAAGGAATTTATTACTCGAAATATGGAACTTTTGGAGAGCAATGTCACTGCTATGCAAGGCATAAAATTCAGCCATGAGGCGAGAGAATACGCACAACGAGTTGATGATGCTTTGCAAATTGCACAACAGGTACAAGTAGAAATCAGAAAGCTAGAAGAAGATAAAACCAATGAACAGTGATAACTGATAAATGTCTACAAAAAGATAAAGATAACCTTGGTCAAATCAATTAGTTGTAGAAAAAGACTTATGCAAGATGAAACGCCCTCACCCCCAACCCCCTCTCCCAATGGGCTATCCATTACCCGCATCTTTCTCAACATTTATACAACGCCGTTAAAATATGCCAAAAACATTGATAGGTATAGTTTTTGAGAGAAGAGAATATTTGCGGGTAATAGTGCATCATGGAAAAATGCGCTTCAGTTGAATTAAAACAGGCATATTTAGGAGACACAGGACGAAACAAGCGTCTAGTAAGGATCCTAGAAGACTTGGGAGCACAACCTACGCAGTAGCGTACCTTAAGCGTGTGGAAACATAGCCGCAACCACCGCAGCATACGATTTTTGGAACTCATCCGGACACGCGGGAGTGTGGAAGCCTCGGAGGAACAAGCACGTAGTGCTGTATTCCGTTCTTTAGACCGCGGTTCTTCGTTTTTGATAAGTGTTTATCCGGACCTTATAGAATATCGAGTCTTAATTAACTCTCCAAAATCCCGCTAGATTCGCTTATCTACGGTATCCGCCATTATTATATCTGTCATTTCCGCCGTATCCGCCGTATCCGTCATTATATCTGTCATTTCCGCCGTATCCGTCATTATATCTGTCATTTCTGTCGTATCTGTCGTCTTGGCGTTCGCGTAGCCGCTGCTTTGCAGCATCGCTGACTGCGAACTCTGCTCGACAGCCATTTCTTACCCAAATACGGTTTCTGCGATAACCCCAATTTCCTCTACAACTAGCATCAGACAATTGCCTGACAAATCTTACTCTGCTTCCTCTACCTACCTCACAAGTATTCCTATCATTACCACGACTTTCACAAGTTATTGTGTCTCGCGCAGAAGCTGGTGAAGCGTTAAAAACCGTACCTAAACTAACGGTGGTAACCATCAAGGTGGCAGCTATTATTGGTAAACGAATGCTCATATTAAATGTTGAATCTCTTTTAGAATAAAAAACTAACTATACTAATTATTCCAAATTTGTAAAAAGACTTGCCTATATCTCAAGTCATAAAATTTAGTATCCTAAACACTTTCAACAAATCACTGAACACAACGACCGCGCTCAGTGCATCGCAGTGAACAGTAAACAGTTAACAAAAGAAACAGATCCGTATTTTCTGTTGTAACT
>NZ_CAWPKW010000046.1:0-845 GCF_963888615.1 Brasilonema octagenarum UFV-OR1
ATGTTCAACGCCATATTTTGAAAGAGTTGGGCAAGACGCCGCTGGTTTTGGCAATGGATGAGGTGGATAAGGTTTTTGACGCTGACTTCCGCAATGATTTGTTTGGGATGTTGCGCAGTTGGCACAATAGCCGCGCCACAATGCCCATTTGGAAGCAACTGGATTTGACGCTGGTGACTTCGACTGAACCTTATGAGCTGATTGACGACCTTTACCAATCACCTTTTAATGTCGGACAGGTGATTGAATTACAAGATTTTACACCAGAACAAGTCATTGACCTTAACCGCCGTCACGGTTCACCTTTCAACTCCAGTGAGGAAAGACAGTTAATAGCGTTGTTGGGTGGGCATCCTTATTTGGTGCGGCGGGCGCTTTACTTAGTGGCGAGTCAGCAAATTTCCACAGCTGAGTTATTTGCCAATGCAACTACTGGTAATGGTCCTTTTGGTGATCATCTGCGTCACCACATTTCACTACTGCACAAAAAAACAGAGTTGATTCAAGGGCTGCTGCAAATCATTCGCCAGAATACCTGTGATGATCAGCGCGTCTTCTGGCGGCTGCGGGGTGCGGGTTTGGTGCGGGAACAAGGACGGGCAGTTGTGCCACGCTGTCAGCTTTATGCTAACTATTTCCGGGAGAACTTGCGTGAGTAACCCAAGCATTTACACCGTTGGCGGAACTGTGCAAGCCAACCAAAATGGTGTCTACATTCCCCGCAAAGCAGATGAGGAATTGCTGGGGCTGTGTCGGGAAAATAAGTTTGTGTATATCCTCACTTCACGCCAGATGGGTAAATCTAGCCTGATGGTGCGAACTGCTGAACAACTGGCAGAAGAAGA
>NZ_CAWPKW010000047.1:0-16543 GCF_963888615.1 Brasilonema octagenarum UFV-OR1
GCAAATCCCACAAACAAAGGTTTGGAACTAGTTTTACAAACATCACTTGCTGCTAGCTTGCAACTACCCAAAAAGTATGGTCAAAATGGGGTTCCGGCTATTGGGACTGTCTTACCCAATCCGAATGGGAAAATCCCGCGCAATCGCTACACATCAGAACCGTATAGTACAAACGATCAATCAGACCTCACGAGATCTGCAGAACAATACCGAAGAAAATTTCTCTAGCGATGCCTTTAGCCCCCGTGTTGGGATTGTCTACCAGCCGATTCCGGCGATTTCGCTGTATGCTAACTATAGTCGTGCATTTATCCCAAACACTGGAACCGCATTTGGTGGCGGTTCATTTGAGCCACAACGCGGCACTTCCTATGAAGTAGGCATCAAAGGAGATATCAGCAATAGACTTTCTGCGACTCTTGCCTACTACGACTTGACCCGATCCAATGTCTTGACCACCCATCCAGTCAATCCTGACTTCTCAATCCAAACAGGAGAGCAACGCAGCAAGGGGGTTGAACTCAGCATTGCTGGGGAAATTTTACCAGGATGGAACATTATTGCAGGTTATGCTTACACGGATGCAACAATTACCAAGGACAACGACTTTCCAGTAGGCAACTTGCTGAGTAATATTCCCAAACATAGCTTTAACATTTGGACAAGCTATGAAATTCAATCGGGTGGTCTCAAGGGATTTGGCGTTGGTGGAGGATTGTTTTTCGTCGGCGATAGACAAGGAGATCTAAACAATACGTTTGAATTACCGAGTTATCTCCGCACCGATGCTGCTATCTTCTATAAACGAGATAGATTCCGGGCAGCGATTAATTTCAAGAATCTGTTTGATGTAGACTATTTTGAATCTAGCAGGAATAGTAGCATAGGTCTTTTCTATGGCGATCCATTCACAGTGCAGGGCACGATTCGCTGGGAGTTTTGACCATAAACGAAACGGGTTCCGGGCAGCGATTAATTTCAAGAATCTGTTTGAGGTTGACTATTTTGAGTCGGCGTCGAACAGGGTAAACGATCAAGGGCAAGCAACAAACCCATTATTCATATATCAGCTCTATTTACATGCGTTTGCCCTGGTGCAAAATCTGAGCCTATCAATTCTCGCAATTGAGCCAGCACAGCAGTTGCATGACCTTTGGCTTTCACCTTTGCCCAAGTGTAAGCGATTGTTTGGTCAGGTGCGATGATAAAAGTTGAACGCTCTACACCCATGTACTCTTTACCCATAAACTTTTTCAATCGCCACGCACCGTAAGCTTCAGCAACTTGATGCTCTGGATCACTTAACAAAGTTATTGATAAGTTATGCTTATTAATAACTTTGCAATGAGATTTTTGTGAATCTGGACTGACACCCAAGATTTTCGCTCCTAATTTACTAAAGTCTTGAGATAACTCGCTAAAATCTTTAGCTTCAGTGGTACAACCAGGAGTGTCATCTTTGGGGTAGAAATAAAGGACCACCCATTGACCAGAGAAATCACCTAGACTAAGTTGGTTACCGTCTTGATCTATCGCAGAGAAATCAGGAGGTTTTTGCCCCTGTTGAGGTATGTTGTTCACCATACAATTATCTAGATAATATCTTTAACAGAATACTAGAAACTCGGTTTCTCAAAGAACCCGAGTTTTTGTGTTGCGATTATCTTACTTTTTGATTATTTCAAAGTAACTTTTTCATTTTCGCCAACATTGGGTTTTTCTCCTGTTGTCATCGCCTTCACCAGTGCAATTGTGTGCGCGACAAAACTCGAAGGAGCATCCCAATACTCAGCCTTTTCTACACTAACTTTGAGCAAAGCAATATCAGGTTCATCTAGTTCCTTGGGAAACCAAGCTTTTAGTTGTGGTTTCCACAGCTGCTGTAGTTTGTTGCGATCGCGTACCAATTGAGCTGAACCCGACACTGAAACATAGCTCTGCTTTTGTGGATCAGAAAAACTGACGTTGACTCGCTCTTGCTGCTCAATTTCTCTTACCTTATGAGAACTGGCGTAGGTAAAGAACCAAAGATCGCCATCAGGTTCGACCTCTGAGTTAATTGACATCGGACGACTGCGCAAAGTCCCGTCTTCATCTACTGTAGTCAGCATCCCAATGTCAATATCTTTGATCAGTTCACGTAGCTTCTTAATTTGTTCGTTGCGGTTTTCTGAATCTGTCATTTTTCCTACTCTTGTCTGTACTATCTAGTTTGAATATGAGCACTTTACTGCAAGTCAATTCTAGGCACACTAAAGCTCTCTTATAGTGTTAGCGCTTGCATACAACAGTGACTTGAGTCCAAAGGTGGAGTTTAGCCGCCAGAAGAGGTACGTAAATGGAGGTAAATAAACAAAAAAAGCTATTCTTGATACTTCATAAACACAACAGGAACTTTTATCAACTTCTTTGCTAATTGAGATAATCCAAACTTGCGTTTGAGAGATGGTGGTAACTCCTCAAAGGAAATTGCCACAAAACCAAAGCGACTGTAAAACTGCGCCAGTTTCTCACCCAGACACTCTAAATAAAGTGGTTGAGTCGCCTGGGTAATCAAATGCTGTGTCAGAAAACTCCCCAAACCTCGACTTCTCCAAGCTGGTAAGACAACCAAACTACCGAGTTCTTGGGCACCAGAGAAGTTGCGTAATTGTCCGCAAGCGATTAATTGCTTGTTACATTCTATTACCCAGAATTGCTGCCATCGTATTTGGGTAGGGTCAAGTTTTGCGCGCAGTACCAACAACCGAATAGACCAGATATCCTCAGATGTTGCACTGCGAAGCGTACACTCAGTTGGCAAGGACACATTGTTCTGTTTCATAGTTTTTCTTGATTAATGTCACGCTTAAGGAATTTATCCACTGGCTTATATAGCGGTTCTCATTTGAATCACATACACCACTACGAATAATGTAGAGCACGTAAATGTAACGTCTCTACAGTTGTGTATTGCACGCAACCGAGAAGCGCTATGTTTCAACTGTATCCACTTGTTTTGGCGTGACAGATCAGTTGCAAAACAAAGCAATTATAAGGAAGGCGATGCTCCAGCAGGGAGCCGCGCAAGGCGCGATCGCTCACAATCAGCCTCTTGCAAAAGTCAAATTTGGTCAAAAAACCACGCAGGACTCGTGGAAAAACGATGACTTTCCCAAGATTGTGATTGACGACATTTGTGGGATAGAAGTATGGTAAGGTATTGTTATAAAGTCGGTTCTAATGGGGGTCAGCCATTAGAGGTAAGGGGGAAAGTCCGGTGTAAATCCGGCGCTGTCCCGCAACTGTAAAGGAGATAAGTATCTCTCAGCCAGGATGCCCGCCGAAGTTAACTTGTTAGTTCTGCACGTCTGCGAGGTACAGATGAACAATCCCATGAATGTTTTTACAAATTTATACAATTTGCCAGCTTCACGTTCTCATAGTGGCACAGATGCATTCAAGATGATGTCTTGCTACAATAGGCACGGATATACGATTAGTTGACGGTAAAAATTACGACTCTAGGTATAGCTCTCATTCGTACTAGTTTTTTCTAGGTGTAAATGTTTAGAGTTGTTCTTGATAGTTAAGAATTCTTTGCAATAGTTTTCACACAGTCAGCAGGGCTGGACTTTGGTGTTGGCAACACTGTGTGAGATTTGCGGTTTGAACTTCCTCCCATACACTTCAAAATCAATGATCAACAAACAACATACTTTATTTGTTTGCAGGACTTGTGCTAGTACCTGGCAAGACGGCAAGCGAGTTGGTGAAAGTGGTGGTCAACAACTACTACAGCAGCTTCAGGAACTTGCGCAAAACTGGGAATTGCGAAATAATTTCCCAATTCAGGGAGTTGAATGCATGAGTGCTTGTAATCGCTCTTGTGTCATTGCCTTTGCTGCCCAAGATAAATTAACCTATCTCTTTGGCGATTTGCCAGTTGACAGTAGCGCCGAAGCCATTCTGCAATGTGCCAGTCAATACTACGCTAAACCCGATGGTTCACTGCCTTGGTCAGAACGACCCCAAGCACTGAAAAAGGGGATTTTGGCAAAGATTCCACCACTTAATTAAGTGGGCGAAATTAAACCTAACTTGTTGTTCATTGAGGACTGATACCAAATCCGGATCTAATACCCCCTTTGTTATTTAGTCCGCGTAGGCGGACTTTGTTTGTGTAGTCAAGCCAGTGCGTTGGGCAGCTTTGCCGACTTGTAAGCGCAAGGCGCACGCTACGCGAACGCGCAGCGTCTCCGCAGGAGTTAGCACCTGGCGCGCGATTTCTAATCGCCTGGGTTAAAAGGGGGTTAGAAAAGCGGATTTCGGTATGACTAAAAGTTCTCAGTTCCCAATCCCTAGAGCGCCGGTACATTAATCCCAAAAACCCGGTTTATTTGAGTTGAGTATACGAGATCTCAAGTTTTTCGACAGAGAGAAACCGGGTTTTTTGCCTCCTTTTTGACTACTGTAGCGGCGCTGTAGTACCCAAATCATTAGTTTTCATTAATAAGATAAACTCATGCAGATTAAAAGTGCAACATTAGGCTATCCCCGTATTGGTAAAAATAGGGAAGTCAAGAAATCACTAGAAGCCTTTTGGAGTGGAAAGATAGCAGCAGAATCGTTGTTACAAACAGTAACAGAAGTTGAAGAAGCTAACTGGAAAACCCAGTTAGATGCAGGAATTGAAAAAATTGGGATTGGAGATACCAGACTCTACGATCATGTACTTGACTGGGCGTTTCGTTTTGGTTTAATTCCCGAACCCTTCCAACAGTTTTCCGGCTTAGAACGCTACTTTGCAATGGCACGAGGGAAAGAAGGAATTCCCGCTCTTGAAATGACAAAGTGGTTCGATACTAACTATCACTATCTTGTCCCTGAAATCGCCTCAGAAATCCTGTCAGCAGATTTCAGCGACTTTTTACAAACAGTCCAGCGCGCCCAAAAGATATTAGGTAAAAGGGCAATCCCCATTATACTTAGTCCCTGTACACTCCTGCGCTTAAGCAAACTAGAATCAAATATTGACGAGGCGGTATCAAAGCTAATACCACTCTACATTAACCTACTCACAGAACTGAAAAATCTGGGAGTAGACGAAGTGCAAATGCACGAACCTGCCTTAGTTTTGGGTGATGCCAATTCCTGGAAAAAACACTTTCAAACAGTTTATAACTCACTTGAGTCTGTAGAACTACCCCTACACCTAGTTACTTACTTTGATGATTTAGGGGAAACCTATCCTTGGGTGATAGAATTACCAGTCAGCGCAATTAGTTTGGACTTCACTCGCGGACGAAACTTAGAGTTAATCAAAACTTACGGTTTCCCTGAAGATAAGCGACTGGGATTAGGAATTATAGATGCCAGAAACATTTGGCAAATTCGTCCAGAACAAGTTCTCTCCGTATTGCAAGAGATTGTAGACAATTTACATGTAAAGTCTCTAGATATTCAGCCATCAGCTTCTTTGCAGTTTGTTCCCTACGATGCTAAAGGAGAAAAACAACTGCCATCAGCATTAAGAAATGTTTTAAGTTTTGCAGAACAGAAACTTCAAGAAGTGGTGTTATTGGCTCGAACAATCATAGGAGACAATACCAAAACAGAGCAAGAATTTCTTGAGTCAAGCTGGAGTCAATTCGAGCAGTTTAGTCCAGTAAATCACTCAATTCAAGAAAGAAGAAAAACTCTGAAGATTGATGATTTTCAGCGCTCCTTATCCTATGGATTGCGTCTTGATTCCCAAATTCATCTTCCTCTGTTCCCGACAACCACAATTGGCTCTTTTCCCCAAACTTCTGAAGTTCGTCAACTCCGAGTACGCTATAAACGGGGTGAGTTGAGTCAGCAAGCGTACCAAGCTGCAATTGATGTTGAAATTGCCAAGAGTATTAAACTACAGGAGGAATTAGGGTTAGATGTTCTAGTTCATGGTGAATTTGAACGCACCGACATGGTGGAATTTTTTGGACAGCAGTTATCAGGCTTCGCTTTCACTGAAAATGGTTGGGTGCAAAGTTACGGTAGCCGTTATGTTCGTCCGCCAATTATTTACGGTGATGTGATTCGTACTGCGCCTATGACAGTGCGTGAGTTTAAAGTAGCTCAATCATTGACTGAAAAACCTATCAAAGGGATGTTGACAGGTCCTGTAACTATCTTAAATTGGTCTTACACCAGGACGGATATTTCTCGTCAAGAACAAGCTTTTCAAATTGCTTTGGCGTTGCGGGATGAGGTAGCGGATTTGGAAGCAGCTGGTGCAAAAGTCATTCAAGTAGATGAACCAGCGCTACGTGAGGGTTTACCTCTAAAGCCTCAACGGTGGAGTGAATATCTTTCTTGGGCTGTGGATTCATTTCGTTTGGCGACAGCAGTAGCCCAACCTCAAACTCAAATTCATACCCACATGTGCTACTGCGAATTTGGTGACATTATCAAGGATATTGAACGGTTAGATGCTGATGTTATTTCGATTGAAAATAGTCGCAGCAATAATCAAACTTTGCGAGAAATAACATCAGGTGGCTACTCACATCAAGTTGGTAATGGAGTTTATGACATCCATAGTCCCGTAGTCCCAACAACTGAACAGATTTTAGAGCAATTGCGGACTGGAGTTGCTAATTTACCCGTAAAACAAATTTGGGTGAATCCAGATTGCGGTTTGAAAACTCGGCGTTGGGAAGAGGTGATTCCCTCAATGAAAAACATGGTAGAAGCCGCCAAAGTCTTGCGGGAGGAAGTTAACGCACCTCCGAGATAGCAGTAATAGCCTCAGACTAAGGTCTGAGAGTGCTTTAAGACTTTTTCAAGAGGCTTATTGTGGAACCTAACAATAAAGCCTCATTATCTACACTATTCTGTGCGTTCTCCGCATTTGTGCGGTGCTTTTTGTTTTGGAGTTAAAAAATGATGATCACAACAGTAGAAACAATTACAGCAATTGACGACAAACTATCCAAGCGATTTTTAGAACTCGATCCAGCAGGTTACTTTATCATCTATTTAGATCCGGGAGCAGGCTTACAGCAGTTTTCGGGTAAATAAACCACACTCTCCGGGGCGCAATGCCTTGTACCCCTATAAAAAATAGTGGTTCAAATAGATGAAAATCGCTGTAATCTGCGCGAAACATTTTACCAATGAAATTAATGAGCAAGGATTAGCGATCGATCCAGAAACCGGAAAGCCCATTCCTGCAACTGTCAAAGTGCAAAGACAAGCAACTACCCTGTTTACAGGAAGAACTGCCAAAGAAATTTGTATTCAACTATTTGAGTCAACAAAACCCTGCCCAGTCAGGCGATTGGATCATGCGGCTTACTTAGGACGTGAGTTTATGCGAGCAGAATTGGCATTGGTGACTGGACAAGACTATGTACAAGATTAAATAGGCTTGTGATGATTTAACGGTGCGGTTGATGGGTTGCCGATCGCTTTTGCGACAACACCGATAATCTTTCTTTGTCATCTCAACCAACCATCTTTATTCCGTCCGCTGCATTTGGATTGTTAGACCGCCACGATCGCCCTCTCATTTACCGATCTGCTCACACACAACCTTACTGTCCACGTCCTGGTTTACAATCTGCAAAACCTAACGCCTCTGTATCAAGAAAGCTAGCGATCGCCATCTCAACCACTGCTTCGATAGGATATTCGATTTCAGCCGCACGAGCAACTAGAGCGGCGCGAATTCGTTCAGGCAAGCGTCCTAAGATGGCTTCGGCATCAGCAGGAGAAAGCTGTTCTTGAAGTTTGGCTTGCATAACTTTACATCTCCGTCGGAATTTGGACGTTGTAAGGTGGTTCAGTGGCTCTTAAAATAATCGCTTCTAGCTCCAATAATAACGCAGGGCTTTCCCAGTGCGAAATCAACTGCATTGCAATCCGCACATCCTCATCGTCATATTTGTCGAGCCATGCCCACAGAAAAGCTTTATGCCCGCCACTGAAACGACCCCGCAAGCTTTTAGTTTTACCGATGTAGAGTAATCCGTCAGTCCTGTGCCTGATTGCGTAAATGCCAGGACGAGGAGGAATATTCTCAAACCCACGGCTTAAGGGCTGGCATTGCTCAAAGGGAATAAAGGCGATCTCGTCTAGAATTCTCCGCGCTTGGATTTGCAGTTCAGAATCGTTCGTTGGCATGAAAGCAAGAAGGCTAATTGCACACAAATCATGTTCTCATAAATTCTGTCACAACCTGTAAGCGCGTCCAGGCACTCATTATTTAGCTATAAGTTTGCCTAGACACGCTGTCACATTAACTATTGAGCGCAGTTAATTAGAACTTATGTGTTTTGAGAAGCAGAAAATGATTTTGAAACTTGCACTTCAAAGTCATGGATTGCAGACATGAACCCAGTACTGCTGTCATTAAGAATGATAGCTTTCATACTCGTCAGGTATTGTTTTATTTGCGTTCTCAAGATTGGTTCGTTTACTTTGCGTGTTTGGTAGTGATCTATCAAGTCCCAAGCAACAATCACTGTTCCAAGTATCGGACCTACAATTGGTGCAGTAGCAACAGCAATCGCTTGGCCCACGGCTTCACCAGCAGTTCCCCCTGCTTTAGCAATGACTTTGGCAACAGTTTTTCCAGTGAACTTACCAACGGACTTGCCTATAGTCTTAGTGAGAGTTTTACCTGCCACTTTTGCCAAACCTCTTTCCACAGCTACTCCTCCAACAATAGCTGTACCACCTGCTGATTTAAAGGCGAGTGAAGTACCTCGATTACTTTCAGTTGCGCGTGTCACCAGTGCGATGTCTTGAAGATATCGCTGCCACCTTATTTGAGGAATTTTGAAGCGATGTTGAGTAATATCAAGCTCACTTTGAAGAGTATTGATATAAAGATTGAGAGACTCATCAGTTAACTTCTGGATTTGAAGTTGAGCAATTTGTGGTTGCAAAACTCGATTAGTAAACTCCGCCTCAACAACTTGATTGAGCTTTTCCTCAGCGGTGAGTGCATTGCCATTAACCCATCGATAAGCTGTTTGGAATAGAGATTGTACACCAAAAACTTGCTGATTCCAGTACCCGAAATACCAAGGAAGAAAACTGTTGTCTACTTTCACCATCAACTCATCTGTCCATACATCTAATTTCTTAGATGCGAGCTCAACTTTATTGTGTGCAGTCTCTAAGTCAGAGCGAATTGCTTGATCAACCTTGTCCCAACGCACAGGATTGATCACGGGTATATCGGTAGGAAGAATCGCGGGAACTTTTGGGTGTTGCGAGACAACAAGAGTTCCAACGATTGCAGCAATAATACCAAGTACTACCAACCAAATTAGTTTATCGATCGTTTCTATAATCAGTTTAATAATGGCTGCCCAAGTTGGTAATTTCTCATCTAAATTATCCTGAGATTTTTCTTTTTTCTTGCCTTGTTAAGTCATGATCTTGTTTCACAAATGGCTAAAAAGTGAGGAATATACCCGATATTTTAACCGCGCAAAATACTGACAGATAGGATTTAGGTCACTGCCTTCACCAAGGATTCAAGTCACCTAACGACCAAGATAAGCGGCGGCTAGTAACCTCAGCTGAAGTGGACAAGGGCTGCGCGAATCGCGATGAACCACACCGCGAGTGTGGCAAATAGGTAGAGGTAGAACCGAAGCATGATCAGATTGAATGTGCAATGCACGGCGCTATGCAATGTGCGAAATATAACAAATAGCCATGCGGCGTTCACATACACTGCATCCACTTGCTTTGTGATGAACAGGTATAGCACGAGTGCATAAAAAAGTACCGGAATCTCGAACAGGTTTTTTAGGTTATCTGATGGATTGGATACGTTTGGTGGCGAGATCTGCGCCAGTGTGCCAGGATCAAGGTCTTGCGGGCGAGTCTTTAGGCTTGTGATGAAACTGATCCGGCGGATGTACGTATACACCCAGACTAGGAGTGTCAGAAACACTGTTGCGAAGAAGGGACCAAAGATTGCATCTTGCGTCATTTCTACCTCTTAAACTTGCTCATTTTGCTGATGGGTGGGCGATAGACTGCGCCATACACGATGTACAACACTTGAAGAAACGTAGAGTAACGCAAATCCAATTAAAGGATGTAGTACCTCTAGGTGTAAAGGACTTTTGAGATGAATGCTGCAAAATTGTAGTCCAAGCAGCACTGGTAGACTTGCGGTGAGACGTCGTATTTGGGGTGAGAATGGGGTGATGAACGACCATCCCAGTAATAGTAATGACAGTCCACTATATGCTCGGACTAGCCAAACATGAATATCCCACCATCCAGGATTAACAAAGTAAGCGACTCCAACCGTTAATAATTGAGCAATCAAGCAGAGGTTAAAGATGACTGAAGTCGCATAAAAGCCGATTTGCATCGAACGGATGGGAGCGCGATCACGATCAATTTCCGAATTGATGGTCATATCAAGTGATTGTTAAGATTAAAGCTAATATAGACTGAGTACAGATGATGCTTCTAGACCTCGATCGGGTACACTTGAGACCACTTCACTTATGACTAGTTCTTTGGGATTTCTGTTTGAAGCCATCAACCAAACTCATAGCGAACATGATCTGCGATCGCAAGTCGTGCCAAAAATTGGTGAGTATTTTGCAGCGAAACGATGGGGGATTTTTTTCTTCGACCAACTGCCCTTAATAGATCGCAATCTTCAGAAAATATTGAAAATTGCACTCTCAATCGAACATAATCCTGTGGCGCGTTATTTGGTGGAGCGTCATGCTCCTGTCCACGAAGCATTAGTGACATCACCCAAGGCTTGGAAATTAATCTGTCCCCGTCCGGATCATTGGCATGTGATGGCAGGACCAATCATAAATCGCGGTCAATTAGTGGGTGTAGTAGGCTGCACACGTGAAAAGTCAATGCCTGCCTTTGATACCCAAAATCTAGTCGATTTGAGTGCCATCTGCTTGCACTTATCTGTTTGGACTGCGACAGTGCGTTCACAAAGTGTTTGTGCAGCAAAATCGCTTCCCCCCTCCTTTAGAACCAATCGCTTAACGCCTCGTGAATTAGAAATAGCAGAGTTGGTTGCTTTGGGGCGAACTAACGCAGAAATTGGGACTGAACTTTGGATTACGGAAAATTCTGTTAAGCAAGCCTTAAAGCGAATGTTCCGTAAGCTTGAGGTTTCGTCGCGTGCACAGATGGTTGCACAACTTTCAGTGAACACGCAAAGGCTAACCACAGGAATCGTCTAAGCTGAAAATGGCAAACCTTATTTAAAGAAAACACAATGAGTGTAGTTATTCCCGATGACATTCTTACTGCAGCTGGAATTTCAGAAGCTGAATTAAAGCTAGAAATTGCGATTATGTTGTTCCAACAAGAAAAAATCAGCATTGGGAAAGCGCGTCGCTTAGCAGAAATGAATTTAATTGAGTTTCAACGCGAAATTGCTAGTCGCGGAATTTGTATTCATTATGATGTTGAAGAGTTTGAAGCTGACCTAAAAACTTTACGGGAAATGGGCAGACTGTGATTGTTGTTTGTGACACTTCACCAATCACTAACCTTGCTGCTGTTGGACAACTAAATCTGTTGCAACAACTTTACAGCAACATCATCATTCCCCAAGCAGTTTACGATGAGATGGTAAATCTAGACTATGCAGTGCCTGGTGCTAGTGAAGTACAAACCTTATCCTGGATTCAACACCAACAGGTAATTAACCGTACCTTGGTAACATCACTCTTAGCAGAGTTAGATCAAGGCGAGGCAGAAGCTATTGTTTTGGCTATTGAGTTAGGGGCAGATTTGCTGCTACTAGACGAACGACGTGGCAGAAAAGTCGCGTCCAGATATGGACTCAATATTACTGGGCTGTTAGGAATTCTAATTGAAGCTAAACACAAAGGGCTGATCCCAACTGTGAAACCTGTACTTGATGACTTGATCCTACAGGTAGGTTTCCGTGTTAGTAATAAACTTTATGCTGATACCTTGCAAGCAGCAGGAGAGTAGAACCAAAGAACGTGTCAACAAAGTAAAAGTAGGATACACGCAAAGTAAACTTGACTATTAACAACAAGCAGCCGACGCATTTTTAAAGACGCGATATCTCGCGTCTCTACATCTAAACCAGTATTTTATAAACCCCTCTTAGAAATCATCCCAACCTTCAACACTTGAGGACATGACGTAACTAGTCACACTTGCTTCAAAGAAGTTTGCTTTCGTGTTGCCTTCTTTCTTGGTATCTGAGAAACGTTCCAAGTGAGCATAGGGACTTTTCTTGTAGATAGCTTCTGGAAATAATGGTTCTAAACCGATCGCCTTCAAGCGAGTATTTGCCAGATATTTTGTGTACTGTTCTGTACTGTTTGCCGTAATGCCAAGAATATCATCTCCGACAATATGTCCTGTCCACTTGCATTCATGCTCAACGGCGTTCGCAAACATTTCATAGATTTGTTCACGGCTGTGGGGGAAAATTTGCATCGCTTCTGGAATCAATTTTTGATACAGCCGAACATGGGAAAGTTCATCTCGGTTAATCATTCTAAAAATATCGGCACTCCCAGACATGAGCATCCGTGAGGACAGATTGTAGAAAAATATAAACCCGTTGTAGAAATACAATCCTTCCAACAAGTAATCTGCTAACAGTGAGACGAAATAATTCTCTGGTGTCGGGTAATCAACATACTTTTGGTATAGTCTAGCAATAAATTCGCATCGTTGTTTGAGAACGCGATCGCTCCGCCAAAAATCATAGACGTGTGTTCGGCGATCGCTCGGAATCACCGTTTCAATAATGTATTGATAGGACTGATTGTGCATTGCCTCTTGGGAAATTTGTTCCGCCATACACAGTGCAATTTCGGGTGCGGTGACGCTATTTTTGATGTGAGGCACATTACAGGTTTGCACCGAATCGAGAAACGTCAGGTAGCTGAGGATGCCATCAAATGCACGTCGTTCTTTAGGGGTGAGATTGACGTAATCTGTTACGTCTTGAGTAATATCAATTTTTTCGGGAACCCAGAAGTTCTCACGCATTTGACGGTAGAGAGACACAGCCCACGAGTAGCGAACGTCGTTTAATTGCATTAAGTTAGTAGTCTCCCCAAACCATATCAAACGGTTTCCTGTATCATCACTCCCGTTCGGATTAAAAACGGGATTAATCGGCATTAATGATTGTCTTGGTTGGTACATTTTAATTCTGTTTTGATTAGTTTTCACTTTTTATTTGGGCAATGGGGATTGGGCAAGGGGCAATGCCCATTGCCTATGCTTGATAACTGATAACTGTTAAGTGTTTACTGATGACTGCTGTTCAGTTTGCACAAGCAACACATTGCTCGTTCGATTCTTTGAAACTATCTTTCTGCACAGTGCGAATGTAGTAGATTGCTTTACAACCCAATTCCCAAGCCAGCATTAGGGTTTCAAAAATATCAACAGCCACCAGACAGCGCTCAGGTTCATCAGGGAAATAGACTCCAGCATTCAGGTTAAACAGCAGTTCCATTTAAATTCCAGTGTCGATCCATTGTTGAATTGTGGCGATCGCTCTCACCACTTTTTTCTGATCCATTGTCTTATTTTCGACATAGAACCATAAATTGTCCCGAATATAAGGTGGTGCGATAGGGACAGTACCTTTTGCCCATTGTTCATAGAAGAATTTGCTGTAAACGGGCAATACACTGGCTGTACAACCTTGAACTAAAGATGAAGAAGTGTTGGGTGCAATGGCGGTAATGTGTGAATTGCGAATACCATGTTGTTTGATATCCTGACTCAGTTTTGAGAAGCGTTCTGGTTGACTTGCGTGTTGCAAAAACCAATCCACAGGCTTTGCTCCTATTAAATGTCCCTTACTCCATTCACTACCCGCAAAAGCAGGATACGCCCCCCTTTCCTTCGCCAGTTCCATTGATGCTGCTGTGCAATAATAACCGATATCTTCAAATAAATCACTGATTTCCTGAAGACGGGTATAGGTGAGATGACGTATGCTGAGCCAGTCGGCTAATCCCATACAGCCTACCCCAATTGTGCGATATTTGGCGTTGTGGGTGGCACTAGCAGCAAAGGGTGGTGAGGTGAGTTCAATCGTATTGTCTAATATACGTACTGCAATCTGACAAATCTCTTCTCGCTGTTCATTCTCTAGATTTGCTAGATTAATACTCACAAGATTGCATGTATGACTCTCTTCACCAGGTTTCACGTTTGACCAGGATTCCTGGCACAGGTTTCCACCAGGAATATAGCCCTCATGTTGATTGGGATTCGCTCGGTTCACGGTATCTTTGAACCACAAATAAGGCATCCCAGTTTCTAATTGGGTTCGCATCACCTGTTTGAATAAAAGACGAGCATTCACCCGTTTGTAAAGTGTAATTTCACTTTCTAAACTAGCTTCAATTTTATGATATGTATTCTCAAATGCTTCACCCCATAATTCTGCCAGTTCAAGACCTAAACGAGTTCGCACCTCGTAGGGATCAACCAATGTCCATTCCTCATCTGCTGCTACTCGCCGCATAAATTCGTCACTGACAACCAGTTGGGGAAACACGTCATAAGCTTTGCGTCGCGCGTCACCATTCTCTGCTTGCATTTCCAAAAATTCGGGTAAGTCCAAATGCCAAACATCCAGACTCACAGTGACAGCACCTGCTCTGCGTCCACCTTGATTAACTGCGATCGCCGTATCATTCAACAATTTAATCCAAGGAATAACACCACCTGATGCATTGGCTTTGCCCATCACCCAACTGCCTGTTGCCAGAATACGAGACAGATTCACGCCCACACCGCCACCATTTTTGGAAATCCGAGCCGCATCATGAATACTGCCAAAAATGCTTTCCAAATTATCATCCATCGCCGTAATGAAACAACTGGCAAGAGAACCATTGGGAATCCGCAAGTTCGCCAGAATGGGCGTTGCTAAAGATATTTGACGACGGGCGATCGCCTCATAAAATCTATGCGCCCAGGTTAGTCGATTTTCTGGTGCTTCTACGGAGGCTATCAAGAGTGCACAAGTTAAAAATGCTTCTTGGGGTAACTCATTCGCCAGGAGATATCGCTTCGTCAGTAATACCGCTCCTGCATAATCATAATCGGTATCCCAGTCGGGATTGATCCAAGTGTTAGCAATCTCTAACTCTTCTGGAGTGTAGATCAAGATCCGGCGATCATACTGCCCTTCTAAAACTTTTGCTTGTACAGTCCGAGCATACTGTCCATACTGATAGCCACGACTAACTTTAGTATCTTTCCACAAACTCCAAATATGTAAACGTCCTGCCACATAGCGCCAATCAGGTTCTTGTGGACTACACAAATCCAAGGCACAGCGAATTAAATTATCTTGAATTTCTCGCGTCGTAATGCCAGGACGTAATCGAGTTGTAAGATGTGCTTCTAGGGCAATCGAATTTACTTGGATTCGGCGACAAGCCCAATTAACCACTGTGCGAATTTTATTAATTTCTAACGGTGTCGTCGAACCATCGCGACGAACAACATGGATATCCGTTGTGGAGTCCTCTGAGAGTGTGGATGGAGCTTGCATAGGAGAAGGGGTAGATGAATTGTAGAAAAAATAATTGCAAAAAGTGGAAAAAATTGTCAATTAGAATAGGCAATGTGGATAAATTGTCATGTCAATGTGATTGAACGCTGGTAACTCTAAAAAATTCACACTTCATTAAAATTTACAATAATTGTCCAATAGCAACAACAGAGCAAGTTTTGGTAAAGAATGAAACTTGCTCCGATGAATAACGAATGCCAGTATAGATCGACTATTGATTTTTAGGCAAGCAAACCACCTAAAAGAAGCCGAGAGCGGGGGAGCTTCGTCTTTAGACTGCAGAGTGTCAAAGTTGTGTTAATATTCAAAAGAATCTCGGTTCTAGTGGGGAACAGCCACTAGAGGTAACGGGGAAAGTCCGGTGTGAATCCGGCGCTGTCCCGCAGCTGTAATCAAGGCTTGCCTTGTGAGTCAGAACGCCCGCCGCAGTTGACCCTTCGGCTAGCCCCTAAGGGGGCGCTACGCAAACGCTCAGGGTCACTTGTAAATTTTGTAGATCTGCGAGGCACAGATAAGTATTTTTATGAACTTTTCTACAACGACTACGCTTTACATTCTCCGAGGCTCACATATCAAGACGCTACAAATTGCAGCTTTTTATAAGACGGTAGGCGATTAATTTGAAGTATAAATTGCGTTTTTGGATGCACCAATTGTGACCTTTTTTGAATTCAAAGTTCAAAGTTCAAAGTTCAAAGTATGCCCTGCGGGCACGCTGCGCGAACAAAATGAAGAATAATTTTGAATTCATTAATTCTGGGTACAAGGCTCCACCCTATGGCTAACGCCACGCCTTACGGCTATCGGGTTCTCCAGATGCCTAGGTCGGGAAACCCTCATCAAGCACTGGTTCACCATAATCTTTGATTTGGTGGTCTTCAATTAGTGGCGGTACACGCGCTCCCACTAATTCTCTTTAATTTTGCGGAAAGTTGCCAGGAGGAGCCAGTACTGCAGGAGGGTCTCCCTCCG
>NZ_CAWPKW010000048.1:0-836 GCF_963888615.1 Brasilonema octagenarum UFV-OR1
CGGACTTGATCTATTAGCCTTGAACTTTAGTTCAAGGCGTACTCACCGGTAAAGTGCAAGATTTGAGTTTACCCGTTTATCTGCCTAGTTTGCTTTGTCCTTTATACTAGTCCTTTACACTATCAGCAGTCCTTTCAGCAGTATCTGGGTACACCTTACCCAAGTCTTTTACAGCTTCAGCTGATTGTCCTGCAATTCTTTTGGCACGTTCAGCAGGAGTACCTTCGGTTTCGCGAGCTTCTTTAAACCATTCTCCTACTGTTTGCGGTCTGTCGGAAGAGTTCCGCTCTAGGGCTTGGTTAACTCTGTTGGTTAAATTTTTGTCACTACTCTCATTAGTAACATTTGTTGTCAGCACTAGCAACCCAGCTAGAACCACAGCGAAAAAACGTTTTACCTGAAGTTGGTTAAATAGAGAATTGATCTGAGCAAATGCCTTAGAAATCAAATTTATCATTACAAGACTCCATTCGTTAATTTTCAACACTTTTTACAGTTTCAGAACCGGAGCAAACTCGCCTCAATCACAGGTTGGCTCCGGAAAAGGAGTCAAAATCAACCTATCTTCAAGCGAATCAGCCGTCCTGAATATAAGTCAAGACTAGCTGTAAAAACGTAATTATTCTTCTAACAGAAGTCATAGGTTGTTTATGGACAATATAAGACTATGTGCGGATTTGCTGGGACACAACTCAAGCAGTATATTTGATCTCCTGGTTAAGATACGTTGGTTTTTTCTGGATTTTGGGGTTGCGACTTTCTGGCAACGAAGCGAGAGTTGAACCTCACCCTGCCCTATCGGGCATCCCTCTCCTTAGTAAGGAGAGGGAAAGATT